>DATKYK010000010.1 GCA_035528575.1 Dehalococcoidia bacterium
CATCTTTACGTGGTCGGCAAGGCCTAGCCTATAGATTCTCTCAATGAGGGAATTACGGTAGGTCTCACCCTCCGTTTTGAGTATATTCGGGTGTGTGGCTCCAAAGATGATGTAGACGAAGTCTTTATATCTCTCGACCACCGCCGGTAGCGCCTCGATGACATACTCCAGCCCTTTATCCCGGTTCAACATCCCGAATGTCGAGAGAACGGTCTTATCCGAAAAGCCCAAGGCAGCCTTGGCCTGCTTGCTAGAAGTATAAGCACCGTCATGGATTCCGTGGGGAATGACCCGAATGCCCTGTTCAGGTATTCCGTAATCCTCAATCAGGATACGTCTGGAACGATGTGTCATCACGGTGATACCATTAACATTGTCCGCCAATACACGTACCGCAGGGCGCAGGTCCTGGGAAGGCTGAGGAATGACTGTGTGAAAGTTAATTACCTTAGGCTTCGTCAGTGTACTCAGAAAATAAATGATGTTTAGGCCCCAGTCGCCGCCAAAGATACCGAACTCGTGCTGGATATTCACCAGCTTAACAGCGTCATTCTGGTTCAGCGCCTCGGCAACCCTAACATATTCATCGGGGTTATTCTGGTCTATCTGAAAGATAACCTCCCGACTATATATATCACTAACGACTTTTTCGGCATTCATGGCCACGACCATCGACTTTACCATCGTTTCAAGCAGACCGTCTATAGCCCGGGTGAGATCCTGAGTAAAGGTGGCAATCCCACACTTTCTGGGTGGGAAAGTAGCAATGTAGACTATCCGGCAATCGGTTTCCACCTTTTCTGCCTTCTCCAGATTATCTTTGGAGTAATAGCCAGCATCCATTACCGCTTATTAGAGCCCCCCCTCTTGCCAATTTATTAAACAATCTTATCTAAATAGCATTTTACCATAAGTTAGCCAATATACTTATCCATCTACCTGTGCCATTACTATATACATTGCTAAATTGTAAATCGTCAGCGAAAATGGCGCATCCTTTTCGCAAATAGCTAGGGTGCTGGGTATGGTCAGAGCGAGGCCAAGGCTTTGCGTAAGCTCCGACACCCTACCCGAAGCCGCAAGCTTAAAGATTATAACATGGAATAAAGGTCTTAGTGTCCTCCTAGTGGCCTCTTTCTATTAGCTCCATAATGGATGATTCGGAGTCCAAACATAGCTCATCTGCTTGGTGCATACCAGTGAGAAGCGCTTCAGTGATTTTTTCTCGCAATTCGTCTAGTGTAGGCGGCAGAGAGTGTCGTTCCAGCGGATCGATTATGGGACCGAAATGAACCACTGTTCGCGCTCCCGGTAGTGGAATCATGTGTTTGTCCCAGCGTTTGACTTAGTTCATTCGCCTATTGGAGGTGGCTACCATTGGAGCCAACACAGCACCGGAACGCTTTGCCATTAGGGCTGCTCCTGGTCGAACTTGGTAAGCTGGGCCCTCCGGACCATCAACTGCTAAAAGCGCATCATAACCGTTCTTGACCAGATCGATGACCTTTACGACACCTCTTGCCCATCTGAATGAGTTAGTATCTTTGCCAAGAAATACCACCCTGACTTTCCTCCGATGAGCAAGATGGGCAAGTACGCGTCCACCAAAGTCATTGCGAACCATAATAACTGCCCGGGAATCTTAACCGAACATCCTGAGATACACACCGAGATTAAGGAATTTGAAAAGACCCTGCACAATTATGAGCAGCGCCGGAGAAATCTACTTGAAGCTATGGAATTGGGTGAGTTTGATAAGGATGAAATCTTGGACCGACTTAACAAAATTAAGCGTCTTCGCCATGAAGATGAAGCTAGACTTAATGATCTGCTGAAAACTAGAGGGAACCTCACAAATCTGGCGGATGCCAAAGTCAAACTTCGCCAGCTATATGACCGTGTACTAGAGAATCTTCAACATAGCACGCCGGATATAAAAGCGCTTGCCCTAGATGCTCTTGACATTAAGGTCTACGCTCAAGGCACTGACAACGTAGAAATTCAAGGCGTCATTCCCCTAGAATTACCTACCACTGCACAAACATCGGCATAATTACGTGGGTGTAGTTCTCCACGCCCACCGGTCGGAACACCCCCGGGCTTGAGGAAGTGGTGACGTCCAGGGTAACCCGATCCTCATGAAGCACCCCCAGCACATCGGAGAGATACTTGCTGTTAAAGGCAATCTTGACCTCTTCCCCCTCCACAGTGGCATCTACCTCACCGATGTTGTCCCCAACCTCCTCAGTGCGAGCAGAGAGCACGATCTTTCCTGGTGTTAGCTCCTCGCCAGGGACTACCTGGAGACGCACAATGGCGCTCCCCTCGCGAGCGAAGATAGCAGCGGGTTTCGTTGCCCTGGTGAATTCGGCAAGACTCACCTCGGCTCGTGTAGTATAGCCCTCCGGGATGAGCTGATTATAATTGGGGAAGGTCCGCTGTATAAGTTGCGATACCATCTCCACATCCTTTAGACGAAAGAGCACCTGGCTCCTATTGGGGTTGATGGTTAGCTCAACCGGCTCCTCCTGATCGGTGATAAGGCGCTGAAGCTCGCTTAGGGCACGCGCCGGGATTATTATCTCGATTCGCTCCGCCACAGGCTCCGCCAGGGGCGCCTTATGCACCGCAAGCCTGAAGCCATCGGCAGCGGCCAGTGTAAGTGTATTGCCATCGAACGCACTGTGAATGCCGGTAAGCACCGGCCGCGTTTCCTCGGTAGCTGCAGCAAAAACCACCTGGGCTATCGCCAGTCGAAGCGCCTCGGGATCGATCCTTGTCGTCACCCCCTCCCCTATCGTTGGTATCGGGGGGAACTCATCAGCATCTACACCGTTAATGCGCCCCTCAAAGCGAGTGCACTTAAGCTCCATGGTGTTGGTCCCTTGCGAAAGGTTAATCTCGATCTTGTCATTGGGCAAGGAGTTGACAAAGTCGGTGAGAAGTCGTGCCGGGATGGTGATCGCACCCTTCTCTTCCACCTTGGCACCCAGCCAGCAACTGATCGCGATCTCCAGATTGGTAGCCGCCAGCTTGAGGCGGGACTTTTCGGTGACCAAAAGAATGTTACTTGTGATCGGCAGGGTTGTCCTGGTGGCCACCGCTCTCCCCACAATGCCCAAGCCCTTACTAAGATTCTCCTGAAGACATGTTAACTTCATACTCACCCCCAGATAAAGTAGCAGTAGTATACACTAAATTAAGAATAAGCTCAAGTCACTATTATATTCACCAGCCTTTTAGCCACGTATATTACCCTGGCAACCTCCCTATCCATGAGATATGCTTTTATCCGCTCCCTGTCGAGCGCCAGCTCCTGAGCCTCCTCCCTGGTTATGGTGACCGGAACCGTGACCCGATCGCGCAGCTTGCCATTTACCTGAATCACCAGAGTGAACTCCTCCTCAGCAGCAAGTCCATCGTCCCACCGGGGGAAAGGCTGGTTGTGAATGCTATAGGAGTGACCGCTCCTCATCCACAGCTCCTCAGTAAGATGGGGTGCGGTGGGGGCAAGGAGCAGCATGAGGGTATCGATAGCCTCCTCGAAAGCGGGTTTGGCAACGGATCTCTCATCATGCACCCTGCCCAGATAGTTGGTGAACTCCATCAGGGCGGCGATCATGGTGTTGAACCTGAACTTATCCAGGTCATTGCTTACCCGCTTGATGGTCTTATGTGTAATATGCCTCAAATTTTTCGTATCCGTTGCCTTCGGCCCGTCTTGAGCATAATCCCCCAGGACGAGAAACCAGATGCGATTCAGCCAGCGGGCGATCCCCTTGATTCCGCGGTCGTCCCACTCCCCACCCTGATCCCAGGGACCAATGAACATGAGATAGGCACGGACCGCATCGGCCCCCAGCTCAGACACATACTCATCGGGTGTTATCACCCTGCCCCGCGATTTGCTCATCTTCTGCTTCTCAATGACGATAGTACCCTGATTGAAAAGCCGGACGAAGGGCTCATCGAAATCCACAATTCCCAGGTCGTGAAGCGCCTTAATGAAGAAGCGGGCGTACAGGAGATGCATGGTGGCATGCTCCGCACCACCGGTGTATTGATCCACGGGAAGCCAGTATCTCAGCCTAGCACCGTCGAAGGGAGCATCTTTATAATCCGCGCTTGAATAGCGCAGGAAGTACCAGGAGGAGCACATGAAGGTATCCATGGTATCAGTCTCCCGCTGTGCCGAATTTCCACAGTTGGGGCAGGTGGTGTTCACAAAAGACTCGCAGTATTTTAAGGGCGACTCTCCGGTGGGTCTAAACTCGGCATCCTGCGGCAGTAACACCGGTAGCTCATCCTCGGGTACCGGGACCAGCCCGCACCTATCGCAATAAACCATGGGGATGGGGGCACCCCAGTAGCGCTGCCGGGAGATGAGCCAGTCGCGAAGGCGGTAGGTTATCTGCCGCCCTCCATAGCCCTTTTCCGCTATAAAGTCGGCCACCTCCGCCATCCCCTGCTCACTGGGCAGTCCATCGAACTGGCTTGAATTGACCATGGTGCCCGGCTCGATGTAGGCCTCCGTCAACTCCTCTCCAGACCAGTTCGGCGGGGCAATGACCACCTTTATGGGGATGTCGAAGCGTTTGGCAAACTCGAAGTCGCGTTCATCATGGGCGGGGACCGCCATCACTGCCCCGGTGCCGTAACTCAGTAGCACGTAGTCAGCGATCCAGATAGGTACCCGCTCCCCATTCAGCCTGTTTATGGCATAAGAGCCAGTGAAAACGCCGCTCTTATCCCGCCCCACGGCAGTTCGCTCGATCTCCGATCGGCTCCGCGCCCCCTCTATATAACGCGCCACCTCGTCTTCACGGTCCGCCACGGTAAGATGCCCTACCAGCGGGTGCTCCGGGGCAAGGACAACGAAGGTGACCCCGTAGATGGTGTCGGGACGGGTGGTGAAAACGCTAAACTCTTCTTTCGATCCACCCATTCCTTCTTCGATTCCAAAGGTGATCTCCACCCCTTCGCTCCTCCCGACCCAGTTTTTCTGCATTGTCTTTATCCGCTCCGGCCACTGGACATGGCTGAAGTCGAGGAGTTGCTCTGCGTATGCGGTGATGCGGAAGAACCACTGCTCCAGGTCTTTTCTGCTGACTGGTGTCCCGCAGCGCTCGCAGGAACCTTCACCCACCACCTGCTCATTGGCAAGCACCGTCTGGCACTTGGGGCACCAGTTCACCGGGGCTTTCCCCCGATAAGCGAGTCCTGCCTCATGGAGCTTTAAGAAGAACCACTGGGTCCACTTATAGTAATCGGGGAGACAGGTGATCACCTCACGCTGCCAGTCATAGATAGCGCCCAGGCTCTTGAGTTGAGCTCTCATCCGCTCGATGTTCTGCATCGTCCAGGTGAAGGGGTGTACACCCCGGCTGATGGCTGCGTTCTCTGCAGGCAGTCCGAAGGCATCGAAGCCCATGGGATGAAGCACATTGTAGCCTTCCATCCTCTTGAAACGGGCATGAACATCGGCAGGGGCCATGGCATACCAGTGTCCGATGTGAAGGTCTCCCGAGGTATAGGGGAACATGGTTAGCTCATACCACTTGGGGCGGGGGTCATCATCATGAACCTCATGGAGGCGGTCCTGTGCCCACTGCTGTCGCCACTTTGGCTCTATCTCCTGGGGTCTATATCTCGGCGTTTTTTCGTCCTTCTCGACCATTTAGATTATTGTCCTCACTACAACGAGTTGTTACCATGTATTATGAGTCAACATATTATAAGCTAACATAGCGCAAAAGCAAAGGCTTTCAGCTTGACTTTCACCTAGTGATTTTATAGACTACTGATACCTTAAGGGCCCGTAGCTCAGCGGTAGAGCACTCGGCTCATAACCGATTGGTCGCAGGTTCGAACCCTGCCGGGCCCACCATATTTAATAACCCCCCATAACCCATTGGGGGGATTTTTGTTGTTGTTGACAGCCCCACAGCCGTAACTTAGAATGGGACTGAAAAGGGTATGAATTGAGCAAGGGAAGACAGCTATATGATCTCCAGGAGATTGA
>DATKYK010000011.1 GCA_035528575.1 Dehalococcoidia bacterium
ATGACTTTATGGCTGCCAGTTTTCGCGCCCTGGTGGCATTAGTGTTACCTTGGCTAGTGGCTACATAGTCTAGATAGTCTCGAATGTCAGCCTTGGTGACCTCTGCTACTTCAAATTTGCCTCGCTGATGCAAGAAGGGGAGCAGCCCTTTTTCTATATCAAGCCGGTATCCTTTGATAGTGCCCTGAGAGAAACCCCTCTCAATCTGAAGATAACCCAGAAATTTGTTTAACTTGCTTCTCACGGTTTTCCTCTTTTTGAGCACTAGCGTAGCAGAGGACTAAATATATTTTTAGTAGTCAATACCCTGCCAAAAGAGGGCTTGACAAACAGGAAAAGTGGTAGTAGTATTGCCCGTATAGGGACAATATATGACCGCAAGGGTAATACAATGAAGCGGTTAGAGGCCAGAGGTGATTGAGTTAGGGCATGTTTATTGTTCTAGAATAATCTCGAAGATAAGTCAAGCAACAGGGCTCAGAGACCCCGAGTGTGGGTGTTCTTTGAGCCTTTCAGTTTTCTTGCGGCAGGATGCTCGGGAAATCATGGCGAGGCAGCTTCCTCTTCCTCTTCTTCCTCCCGTCCCGTGTGGTGCCATGACTGTAATCGGGGTCAGCACCCTGCCGAGAGGAAAAAGTGGAGGCTAAAAGGAGTAGCCAGAGTTTGGTGCTAGAGAAATGGACGGGCCCTGCCGGGGGAAACCAGGGTGCTGGGGTTTTCCTCTGATTACCACCAGCTTAATTCGAGTACGCACCCCTCCCGTGACCGGAGCCCTGTGGGAATCGGGCTTAGCGGCAGGGCCCACCATCGTCCCGTAGCTATCAAGTGAGAGAAGTAGTATGCGAGCTTATATAATTGGAAGATTGTTGCTATTTATACCCATCGTGCTTGTGGTCAGTTTCATAATTTTTGGTCTAGTATCCCTCATGCCGGGCGATGCTATAGACGCAATGTTGGCCATGTCTGGAGCCGAGGAACAACTCGACAGAGCTATGGTGGAACGCGCCCTAGGGCTGGATGCACCATTCCTCGTCCGGTACGGACGCTGGATGGGAGTTGTTCCCCAGGAGGGTGGCAATTTCAGTGGTATTTTTCAAGGCGACCTTGGGATTACTTGGCGGGAAAGGATACCCTTGGTCGAACGGATAGCCAAAGCATTTCCAGTAACCCTTGAACTTGGCCTCATGGGTATAATAATAGCTCAGCTAATAGCCTTACCTATAGGTGTATATTCAGCGTTACGGCAGGATAAATGGGGTGACTATATAGGCCGTAGCTTTGCCATAGGGTGTGTCTCTTTCCCTAGCTTCTGGTTGGGGACGATGATAATAGTCTACCCCTCAATATGGTGGGGCTACATGCCACCCATAATGCTTATCCATTTAACTGAGGACCCAATAGGTAACCTGCAAATGTTCATAGTGCCAGCTCTCCTTCTGGGCATGGCCCTAGGGGGAATGACCATGAGGATGATGCGCACCATGATGCTGGAGGTGCTGAGGCAGGACTATATCAGGACGGCCTGGGCAAAGGGACTCAAAGAAAGAGTGGTCATCCTAAGGCATGCCCTGAAGAATGCGCTAATCCCGGTAATTACCGTCATAGGATTTCAGGTACCCATCCTCATTGGGGGCACGGTTATTATAGAGGAGATATTTTGTCTGCCCGGGATGGGCCGCCTACTAATATCTGGCGTCAACTTTAGAGACCAGCCGCTAGTTAGTGGAGTATTAGTCGTTTTTTCAGTCGTCATGGTGCTAACCAATCTAATGGTTGACCTAACCTACGGCTATCTAGACCCCAGGATTCGTTATAAATAGAGAAAAATTAAAAGTGGGTAAATGCTATGGCCGATAACTCATCAGGGAGAGTAGCCGAGACAAAGAGACACTCCGCGCCGGTCGGTTTCTTGATAAGGCTGGTAAAAGAAAAGCCGCTGGGTACGGCGGGTGGGATTATCACCCTGCTCCTGCTTGTCACTGGCATTTTTGCCGAGTTCCTCGCCCCCTATGGCATGAACCAGAGTTTTGAAGGATATTTCCTGACTCCGCCATCAGCCAAATTCTGGCTGGGCACAGATAACGTCGGGCGAGACATACTCTCTCGTGTCATCTATGGGGCTCGTATCTCGGTGATTGTAGGTTTGGCTACTGCTACTCTAGCTACGATTATGTCTGTGATTATAGGTATTATGTCCGGGTACATCGGCGGCAAGGTTGACATGATAGGGCAGAGGTTCGTTGATGCCGTGATGTGCATACCCGCTCTACCTCTTCTTATGGTCGTAGTCTCTGTCACTGGAGTAGGTCTATGGCAGGTAATCGTTTCTCTGGGGGTATATTGGGGTATTGTCGGTTCCAGGCACGTAAGGAGTTTTGTTATCGGCATTAAAGAGAATGCGTATGTAGAGGCTGCGAGAGCTATTGGCTGCCCCACCAGCAGAATACTTACCCGACACATCCTGCCCAATACTATGGCGCCCACAATTATCCTATTTAGCGCACGGGTGCCGAACGCGATTCTAACTGAGGCTAGCCTGAGCTTTCTTGGCTTTGGCATCCCACCCCCACAACCCAGTTGGGGAGGCATGCTTAGTGGTGGCGGGCGCCAATATATGCCAGTGCAGCCGGGAATGGCATTATGGCCCGGCTTTGCCCTGGCTCTCGTGGTCTATGGGGTAAATCTGTTTGGCGATGCAGTGAGAGACCTACTGGACCCGAGGCTGAGGGGTGGCGTCGGGCGCTATGGGGTGAGGAAGCCGAAAAAAAGCAAAAAGGGAGACGCTGCTTATGGAACAAAACTTTAGGTGAGGTGGTGGTGGAGGAATAATATCAGAATAGGAGGAAAAACTAATGAAACACAAGATTTTATGGTTGATGCTTAGCTGGCTAATAGTGGCGGCTTTAGTGCTGGCCTCTTGCGGTGAGAAAGTACCAGGGGAGCAAGAAGAGGAGGAGGAAGAAGAAGAAGAAGAAGAAGAGGAGGAGGAAGAAGAAGAAGAGGAGCCAGCAGCAGGTGCACCGCAATATGGTGGGACCCTGGTCCTCTTTGGCAATCATCCTGATAACCAAATGGGTGACCCACTAGCCCCCGACAGGAGCAAAACTGCATCCTCTAACCCTATGTTCTGGCTCGATGCCTTTCAAGAGCGCCCAATAGGTGGTGACATTGACAAGTATGGGCCGAGGGGCACCGGCGAATATGATTTTAAGTATTGGGGCTGGATTCCTTGGGAGTACCTACGAGGCATTTTGATCGAGAGCTGGGACATTACTCCAGAAAAGGTAGTCTGGCACGTACGGCCGGGAATTTACTGGCACGATAATAAGCCGCACGTAATGGAAGCCAGAGAACTCGTCGCGGATGATTTGGTATTTTATCTAATACGCCTCAGGGAGAGCCCAGCTGGGACAGGCGTTGCACAGGCGACGGGGGACATATATGCCACAGATAGATACACTCTTGACATTGAGTGGACTCAAGGCTATGACTATATGTTCATGTATACGGCTGGCTATGAGGATCGTACCACTGTTGAGCCGCGTGAAACGGTAGAAGCCGGCGCTGATAGGTTTGAAAATCATGTTGGCACCGGAGCTTTTATGAACACAGAGTATGTTATTGGTTCTTACTACAGATACGAAAGGAATCCTAATTACTGGGACACAACAACAATTAACGGTGTAGAGTATCAATTACCGTTTGTAGATGAGATTATCTACCCCATAATTCCCGATTGGGGTACCGTTATAGCCGCCCTACGGACAGGGGTGCTCGAGTGGGCAAATAGGATTCCTAGCACCTACTGGGGCGAGTTAGATAGGTCTGCTCCTGAACTGCTATGGTCCAAACAGTACATAGGAACTCCATACCCCGTAGCAGTGGGGATGGATAAGCCACCTTTAGACGATATACGCGTAAGAAAGGCTCTGATGGTGGGCGTCAACCCGAAACCTTTCTATGAGCTCATGCTCGTGCCAATGGAAATACCAGAAGTATTGCCCTACCCGCTATTGCCGACTGATCCCGCTTACATCCCATGGGAAGAAATGTCTCCTGACCAGCAATTGCTATATAAGTATAACCCGGAACTGGCTAAGGAGCTGCTGGCTGAGGCCGGTTACCCCGAGGGCCTTAAGCTGGAAATGGTTGTTAGAAGCGACTTAAGTGAGGTTGAAAGAGCCTCTCTGCTTGCTGGCCAGTGGTCTGAGATTGGGGTTGAGCTTGACTTGATAATATGCGACCCTGCTACCTGGTCAACGCACAGGTACCACCGTACTTACATGCATCTGTTCGCAGGTAGTGGCGCCGAAATGCTCAATCCTGTAATTGGGCTGGAGCGCTGCTTTATGACGGGTGGTGCCATAAACGTTCCTGGGTACTCGAACCCTGAGGTGGATGAGCTAATTTTGAAGATGAAGAGAGAGATAGACCCTGACAAGCGAACGCCCTTGATTCAAGAGGCGTGCCTTAAGGTGCTTGAGGACGTTGTTTATATACCTATCTCTGGTGCTGCCCCAGCATCCTCCTGTTGGTGGCCGTGGCTAAAAAATTACTATGGTGAGTTCACTGGTGGAGATGCTGCCACGGACAGTACTATCTTTAATAGGATATGGATTGACCAAGACCTGAAGGCAGAGATGGGATATTAGCAGTAGCCATTGTAGAAAGACCTTCGGCAATCCCCGATATGGGATTAGTGGCCAGGAGCCTAGAGGGCGAGAGTGAATACCTCGCCCTCTAGGATTGGAGTTGGGTAGCAGAGCTACATTTCTAGACATCGTTCTTTGGTAAGCATTAGTTTAAAAAGGGCACCAAAGCAATAAAAATGAATAAGGAGGAACACAAAATGTCTGAACCTTTCCGTGGAGTCTTTACAATCCCATCAACACCTTTTGATGAGCAGTTGGAGGTTGATTGGGAGGGATTGCGCCGCATTGTTGACTTCTGTGTTGGATGCGGTGCGCACGGTATCGTCTGGCCTGTCAACGCCAGCGGCTTTGCTACCCTTTCTGATGAGGAGCGGCTTAAGGGGGCGCGTGTGGTGGTTGAACAAGTTGCAGACCGGATCCCCGTGGTAATCGGAACCCAGGGCGTGTCGACAACGCACGCAGTGATGTTCAGCCGCCACGCAAACGAGATCGGGGCTAACGCGGTCATAGCCATGACACCCTATGTCCGCAAGCTGGAAGACGAGGAATCAATCCTGGAATACTACCGTGGCATCTCGGATGCTGTTGACCTTCCCATTTTCATTCAGAACCATGAGGTAGGCAGCGCCCTCTCAGTCAAGACTATGGTCCGCTTGGTTCAAGAGGTAGAGCATATCGAGTACATTAAAGAAGAGACGATGCCCCCAACTCACAAGCTTACCCAGGTGTTGGAAATGGCTCCTCCCAAGCTGAAGGGGGTTTTCGGTGGTGCAGGCGGGCGCTATCTGTTGTTGGAGCATCCGAGGGGTGTTGCCGGGCAGATGCCTGGCTGCCACATCACCGACGTGGTAGTCCGCCTATGGAATGCATTGGAGGCGAAGGACTTAAAGGAAGCCAAGCGGGTCTATGGGCTGATGGCTCCTCTGTTTGCCTTGGAGACGCTACGCGGGGTCAGTTATCCGGAGGTCTTGCGCAGACGGGGAGTGATCAAAAGTGCTCGTCAGCGTATGGCACGTAAGGTGGACGAACACGATCAACGGGCGTTGGACGACATCCTGAGGGACCTGGAGCCACTGTTCACCTGGCATAGCCGCGGAGCGAAGATATCATAGCAGTGGCGGGAGTGCTAGTCAGTCTGATGTCAGCTATATGCAATCGCCTTCTTTGACGAACGAGGGTGTTACGGATTTGGGGTCGGTTCTGCCTAATACAGCAAATTTTATAAACCAGAAAGGAGAATAGCTATGAGCAAGAGAAAGGAACTTCCAGTACGAAAGATCGATCTGAAGGACCCGTTGGGGGGGACTATCCGCGGCCACATCCGCGCGATGGGGTACACAGACTTCGACATGAAGCGGCCCGTAATTGGTGTCTGTAATCCTTGGAGCGAGCTCAATCCTGGTCATTGGCACTTTCGGGTGCTTGGTGATGCGGTCAAGCGAGGTATCTGGGCGGCCGGGGGTTTCCCATTGGAATTCCCTACTATCTCGATGTGTGAGGTCTTTCACGACATCTCAACGCTGATTTATCGGAATCTGATGGCTATGAGTACCGAGGAGATGATCGCGTCGATGCCTATTGAAGGCGTCGTGTTGCTCAGCACGTGCGACAAGGACGTGCCTGCGCAGGCAATGGCCCTGGCAACAGCCAACAAGCCGGCCATCATTGTTACTGGGGGCACCCGTCTTGCGGGCTACTACAAAGGCGAGACTGTGGCATGTTCCACCGATACTATACGCATGATGTCGGATTACAAGGCTGGCGTGATAGGCGACGAAGAGATGCAAGAGGTGGAGATGAATGGCTTCTATAACACCTGTGGCGCGTGTGGGGTGATGGGCACAGCAAACAGCGTACAGTCGATGGCTGAGGCGTTGGGGCTGACCCTACCGGGATGTGCATCCATCCCCGCAGTATATGCTCAGCGAATCCATATGGCTGAGGCCACGGGAATCAAGATCGTGGAGTTAGTCGAGCGAGACATACGTCCCTCTGACATCCTGAAGCAGTCCGCCTTTGAGAACGCCATCCGCGTTCAGATGGCTACAGGCGCCAGCACCAATGTGGTCATTCATCTCACTGCCATTGCTAGGAGAGCGGGCGTGAATTTGACACTGGATGATTTCAATCGCATCAGTAAAGAGACGCCCTTTATTACCAATGTCAAGCCCAGTGGTGCATGTACAGTGGAGGAACTTTACCATGCTGGCGGCATTACTGCGGTGATGAAAGAGCTGGAGTCATTGCTTGACACCTCAATGATGACGGCTAGCGGCCGAACCCTCGCCGAAAACTTGGAAGGCGTTAAGGTGAAGAATCCGGACATAATAAGACCCCTCTCGGACCCCTTGCAGGCGGACGGAGGCATACGCGTGGTGCGCGGCAACTTAGCACCTGATGGCGCTGTTATCAAGATCTCGGCGGCCTCGTCAAGGCTTCTGCAACATACGGGGCCAGCGGCTATTCTACGCAACCAAAACCAAGATGATATAGACCGCGACTTCGCCCAGATCACGGTTGACCATGTCATCGTCGGTCGCAACAAGGGGCCAGTGGGTGCACCAGGCATGCCCGAGGGCGGCGGTACGGGAGTGCCGATCCACCTGTTACGGCAGGGTGTGCGCGACATGGTTCGGGTGGTAGACCATCGAATGAGCGGCACAGCCTTTGGAACGGTCGTGCTGCATGTGGCACCGGAAGCAGCGATAGGTGGCCCGCTGGCCATCGTCGAGGATGGGGACATGATCGAACTAGATGCCAGAGCCGGCAAGCTGAATCTCCTGGTGGACGAACGAGAAATCCAGCGCAGGCTTGCCGCATGGAAACCTGCTCCGCCAGCCTACGACGTGGGTTATCGTTCCTTGTGGATAGACCAGGTGACCCAGGCTCCAGACGGCTGTGACTTTAAGTTCAACATTGACAAGAACTGGCGCACACATCGTTAGGAGAGACATGGCAACGAGCGAACTTAATAGTGAGTCCAGCCCTCCAGAGAGGGCGGCTTAACAATATAATATAATGAAATTAAGGAGGAAAAACATGGCAACAAAAGATTGGCGCGGTTGTTTTGCCATACCGATGACGCCGTTTGACAAAAATGATCGTATCGAAGAAGACGTGCTTGCCGCAGAGGTAAATTTTTGCATTGAGTCGGGTGTCGGAGGATTGGTGGTGCCAGTTATGGTCAGCGAGTTTCGCTTACTTTCGGAAGAAGAACGCCGAACGATGATTCGCGTTTCAGTACAGGTATGTAGCGGACGAGTGCCCGTCGTGGCCAACTGTGCGGCGGTTAACACGCCGTCGGCAGCCAGTTATGCCCGCTATGCTGAAGAGACGGGGGCTGATGCGGTGATTGCCATGCCGCCGTATGTTATGCGACCTGATTTCGAGACCATTTTTGCCTACTATCAGGCGATTTCTGACGCAGTAAATATCCCCGTGTGGATTCAGAATGCGGATGTGGTGGCCTTGTCAACGGAACAGGTAGTGCGGCTGTGTACCGAAATCGAAAACGTAAGGTGGGTCAAAGAAGAAGTCAAGCCCAGTACGCACAGCATCAGTGCTCTGGTATCCAAGAATTGTCCAGCTATAGAAGGTATCATGGGGGGAAGTGGTGGTCTTTACATGATCACTGAATGGAGACGTGGGTCAAAAGGCGTCCTCCCTGCCTGTACGTTCTGCGATCTGATACAAAAAGTTTGGGAACTCTTGGATGAAGACAAAGAGGATGAAGCAAGGGATTTATATAAACATCTTTTACCGGCGCTCATCCTGGAGCATTTGATAGGGATGGCCTTCGATAAAGAGATCATGATCCGGCGGGGCGTGTTCAAGAACAACCGCGTTCGCTTATTGGCTCATCCCTTGGACGAGGATGATATGCGTGAGATTGATCGCGTCTGGGAGCGCATTCAGCCCTATCTCATTTGGCACAAGTAACGGATTCCTTAAGGGTGGGACAAATAGCGATGCTGATGTTATAGTTCAGGTGGCAGGGTGCTCGGGAAATCCTTTACCTACTCATTTGAGCCCCATTCTGTGACGGCTCTGGTATGCGCCGTCAGCTAAAGGAGGAATCCGATTGATGAAGAGCTACCTTGACGCATGCGGGGTGCCAACCATCCGGGTTGGGCACGCTGAGCTTCCACGACTGGTTATGGGAATCCATCCGTACGATGGCTGTTCCTATCAGGATAAGCAACGGGACGCCGATAACCTGCAAGTCTTTGGACGGGTGGCCGAGGTTGTAGAGGTGTTACGCCATGCCGTGGAGGAAGGGATCACGGTAGCCCAGGTGGACCACATGATTCCGGATCTGAACCGTCTGCATCTGCAAGCGATTTGGGAGACGCAGCGTCTGACGGGCGTTCAGATCGGGCTGTTAGCTTATATTCTCATACCCGTGACTTTGAATGGGGAAATGGTGGCTTCCTCCGAAAGAGCTCACTCTACGTTCTACGCCTGCGATGAAGAAGCCGGTGGCGCTGCTTTCCGCGAACAGCTAGCGCGCGATGAAATCCTGCGCTACATGCTGGATGGGTCGATGGACAATCTGGTAACCCCGGACAAGGTGCCGCCGTATGGTTCGGAGGATACGACGCAGTTCGAGATTGACTACGCTGCGTTGGAGCGGCACCTCGGGTTCTTCGCCGGGTGCGACATCCTAGTGGCTGATCCGGGGGCCGAGATCGACCTGTTGGCGATGACAGGCCGTTTTGACCTGATCCGCGAGTATATCGAGTTCCTGCGCCAGCGTTTCGACACGGTGATCACCAGTGTCCACCACGCTGGCGTAACCATCCCACTGCTGGAATCCGAGGGCATTCCCGTAGATGGTTACCTCACGCCGGTGAACCAGCCTGGGATGTACATGTTCCCGACAAAGGAGTTGGCACTAGACGCGCTCCGCCAAGCGCGCAAGCCCGTGATCGCCATCAAGCCCCTGGCCGGAGGCCGCTATTTGGGGCCTCACGCCTTCAGGTTCGTTTTTGACGAGGTGGGGGTGGACGCATGCCTGTATGGCATGGGCACGTTGGAGCAGGTGCGGGCTACCACGAGAGCGGCCAAGGAAGTGTCGGGCGCTATAGGGTAAAAGTGAAAAAAGAAGCGAATAAGTAGCCACTTCAAGCTACTAAGTGCTAATTCAAGCTAGTTTGAGACACATTACATCAAGTTGCATCACTTTGAAACAGTTTAAGACACAACATACTATGAGCCTTTTGTCAATGGCTCAGGTCTAAAGCGAGGGGAGTACCCTCTAGCTTGTTGCGAAATGCTAGTTCTCTAAAAATGGGGCTAATATCTCCAATGCCTTCTCTGCCCGCGATTCCAGCACATGAATCTCCCAGTTTACAGCTAAAGGTGAAGCATACCCGGTTGCTTGAAGTCCCATACCTTTCAGTAAACAGCGAATGCCATGCTCTTTCAGAATCCCTGACCACATATTTGCCACTGCTTCATTGGGAGCAGTGATAATATGGACAAGTCGCTCATCTCTCTCTTGGTCTTTCAAGGTGGTTAATTATAGCACGAATTATGACTGAGGCATTTCGCAACAAGCTACCTCGTGTTATACCTAAGATAAGGGTGAGAATGCGGAATAAGAGAAAGGCTTAAGCCTAGGATACCCAGTCTGAAAACATAATTATACCCACTGGGGTTGGAGGTAATTCTCCAGCCCTTATTTTTTATCCGGCTCAGTTTGTTGGCGGGTGGCCCCAACCCTTTTCTTTCTGACCCCTAATTTAGCGTCCAGATGCGAGGTCATTCCTCAAAAGGAAGCCCCATCATACCTCATACAGGTTTGGTCAGAGGGGTGAGGGCACCATGTTGATTCCCGAGCTTACTCCTTAAGAGCGCCCAAATTTTTTAGACGATGTCACCCCACCCGCCTGATAGGTAAATTTACTTATCGTCTAGGCTACTACCAACTCCCTTTCTGTCTCTACCTTGTAGTTTTTCTCATAGAACGAATGCTTATTGAATAAAGCGAAGACAAGATACAGTAATCTCTTGCACACTGCCCCACGTGCCTCTCTCTTTTTGAGCGGATTTTGATGTAGCGGACGTTCCTGTAGTCGCTTGGCCCAGGCTTTGAATTCCTGGTTATGCTGCAATATGTTCAATGATACTTCCCAAAGACAATAGCGAAGAAGTGGGCGGCCTTTTTTGCTCATCGGTGTCTTACTTGCCTGTTTGTTGGCAGACTCCGACTGTATCGGGTTTATACCTGCCATCTTTACCAGCTGCTTACCGCTACGGTAATAATTCAGTGGTCCTAGCTCACCCAGTATGCCGGCAATAGTGATATGCCCTAGCCCTGGGATTGACAGGAGATACTTACTCTCTGGTATCCACCCCACCAGTGTTACAATAAGGTCCTCTACCTTCCGCCTGTGCTCGGTAAGTAAACGAATCCGCTCTATGAGTAGAGAGAGCTCAAAGGAAATTACTCCTGCTCCTGCGTGAATACCAACTGAGCCACGAGCAGCCTGATATATAGCACTCAGCTTTTTGCGAATAATATGCTGCCCTTTGTATTTTGCCGTCATCGTGTCCATAAACTTCTCCATGCTCATCTCGGCGATGACATAAGGTGAGGGATATGTAGCAAGCACAGCTAGAGCTGTTTTGGTGGAGACATCCTTGAAAACGCTGTGAAATTCCGGGAATAAGCTATCAAGGAGAGCGCTGAGAAGATTGGTAGCTCTGCTCCTCTCCCTGCCGAGGCTATAATAGGTGTGATAGGCAGCGCGCAAGTCAGCATAGATGCCTTGTGCTAACTTGGTCTCCATGAATTTGCCGGTACGTAGTAATTCCGCTGCCATATCCGCGTCTCGGTAGTCATTCTTCCTGCGGTCAATATCTTCACCCTCTCGTCTACGCTTCAAGGTGAAGGGGCTAATTAGCCGGAAGGGGATTCCTCGCTCTTCTAAAAAGTAGGCCAGAGTGCGCCAGTAGCGGCCACCTGCCTCAATGGCAAAGATAGTACCTCTACTGTCAGTCTTTACCATCTGCGCCTTGGTACGTTCCAGTAACTCTACGAAGCCATCTCTGGAATTGCTCACCTTGAACTTAGCTCGTGTGAATGCATCCTGTGTCTTGACTACTGCTGCATGTTTCTTCTTGTGG
>DATKYK010000012.1 GCA_035528575.1 Dehalococcoidia bacterium
TCAAGCCCGGCGTTCCCCGCAGCAGGAAGAATGACGGCGACCGACCCTATTGACGCCAAGATGACCGGCGATTTCCGAAAATACTAGATGCAGTTTTTAGGAGGGAAAAGTGTCTCGATTTATTGCAACTTCAGCTATCAGGGGTGCTCATGGAGTGGTTACCAAAGCCGAGGAGATGCTCAAGAACGCCCTGGAGAAACACGGGGCAGACACACCTGTTACCTTTGTCGATAGGGAAGGGGTAGGCTCAACCTTCTTTCTTCCCGTGGTTTATGCATATACAGGGCATAAGATAGAAAAGCTGGGCGATATGGCTCCGACGTTAGAGTATTGCAAGAGCCTGTTGCCGCCGGTGCCCGGCGGTAACCTGTGGCTGCCCTACCTTGGTGAGACCGCGGATGCCGGAGTGGTCACCCTGTTTGCCGAGGAGATTATCAAAGGGGTAGAGTTCGTTGAGGGGAAACAGCCAGAGGTGCGTAATGGCTTCACCTTCAACGGCCCCATAAGCGATGTCCAGACGCGCTCGTGGGGGATTCAGATGGTCGATGGCAGCATGCCCGGTTTCGCCGCCGTTATCGGCGCCGCCAAGAGCAATGAGGTGGCGGTAAAGATCGTTCGCGAGCTTCAGTCCAAGGGTCAGCTCGTTTTCCTCTCCTCCACCTCCAACGGCCGCTCCATTGTTGACCAATTATTGGAGGAAGGAGTGGAGTTAGGTTACAATACCTTCACCGTCCCCTTCGGCACCGATACCGAGTCTACAGTTTACGCCCTGGGCTACGCTGCCCGTGCTGCCATCAGCTTCGGCGGTGTTACCCCCGGCAACTTCCGCGAGATACTCCTGTATAACAAGTTCCGCTGCTTCGCCTTCGCCCTCTGCCTTGGCCCCATGAATGACCTCAAGTGGGCCACTGGGGCTGGGGCTATCACCTACGGCTTCCCCGCCATCCTGGATACAGTTGCACCGAACATCCTGCCCACCGGGATCACCAGATATGAGCATGTCGTCAGCATGCCCTTCGATGATATCCCGGGCAAGGATGACCTCGAGCGAGCGGAGCGACTAATACAGCGCTGCATAGAGGTAAGGGGCATCAAGATCAAGATTCCCTCGGTCCCCATTCCAGTTGCCTACGGCCCCGCCTTCGAGGGCGAGGTAGTACGCCGTGCTAACCTCAGAGTCGAGTTCGGTGGCAAGGGCGGCATCTGCTTCGAGTGGCTGACCATGAAGGACCCCGATGAGATAGAGAACGGCAAGTTCACTGTGGTGGGGCCTGATGTCGATAGCTTTGAAGAGGGGGCCAAAATCCCGCTGGCGATCATTGTCGAGGTGTCGGGGCGCAAGATGCAGAAGGACTTTGAGCCCGTTCTGGAACGGCAGATCCACCACTTCGTGAACGGCGCCGAGGGGATTCAGCATGTCGGCCAGCGGGATATCACCTGGCTTCGCTTCAGCAAGGGTGCGGTGGAAAAGGGCTTCACCTTGAAGCACCTGGGCGACATCCTTCATACCAACTATCACAACGATTTCGGTGCCATTGTGGACAAGATGCAGGTTACCATCTACACCGAGCAGGCCAAGGTCGAGGAGCTAATCGAGCAGGCACGCGCTGTCTATCGAGAAAGGGACGTCCGAATAACAGGGATGACCGACGAAAGTGTAGATACCTATTATAGCTGCACCCTGTGCCAGTCCTTCGCCCCCAATCACGTTTGTATCATCAATCCCGAGCGCACCGGTCTCTGCGGCGCCTACTCCTGGCTGGACTGCCGCGCCGCCTTTGAGATCAAGCCCACCGGCCCCAACCAGCCCGTTCCTAAGGGGAAGTGTCTCGACCCGGTTAAAGGGGTATGGGAAGGGGTCAACAACTTCGTATATGAGCATTCGCAGCGGAATGTGGAGCGCTTCACTATCTACTCCCTGATGGAAGCCCCGATGACTACCTGTGGCTGCTGCGAGTGCAACATGGTGGTTATCCCCGAGGCTAACGGGGTGATGATCATCTCCCGGGATGACTACAGCATGACCCCCTGCGGGATGACCTTTACCACACTGATGGGCACTATTGGCGGTGGCCTGCAGACGCCGGGGATGATGGGCCATAGCAAGCGCTACGTCCTTAGCAAGAAGTTTATCCCTGTGGAGGGCGGCCTGAAGCGGGTGGTCTGGCTCTCCAAGAATGTTAAGGAGGAATTCGCCGAGGAGCTAAAGGAGGCCTGTGAGCGCGAGGGCGTGCCCGACCTCATGGATAAGATCGCCGATGGCACCGTCGCTACCACAGTGGATGAGCTATTGCCCTTCCTGGAGGAGAAGGGGCACCCTGCTCTTACTATGGAGTCCATACTTTAATGGAGTAACCTGGAGGATCTAACAAGGGTCGAATTCCTCGGCCCTTGTTTCCTGGGTGAGAAAGGAGGAATCGTTATGTCAGCAGTGGAAATTCCTACTGAGAAGTGGACAGGAAAAGTACACGAGGTTACATTGGGAGGCAGCAGTGGCCGCAAGGGTGTTACTGTCGGTGGCGCCAGTACACTTCCCTTCCTCCACTTTGATGGCTCTATGCCCAATAGACCGGTAATCGCTATAGAGATACACGACAGCAAACCAAATGACTGGCCACCCCACCTGATCTCTGCATGGGGCGATGTTACCACTGACCCCGGGGCATGGGCCAAAAAGGCAGTGGAGTACGGCGCCGATATCATTGCGCTGCGCCTCAGAAGCGCCCATCCGGAGGATGCCAACACCGGCGCCGACGAAGCCAAGAAAAGCGTGGATAAGGTTCTCTCTAGTGTGGATATACCGGTGATCGTCCTGGGACCCGGGGTGGCAGAAAAGGACAATGAGGTGCTGATAGCTGCCTCCGAGATTGCCAAAGGGCAGAGGATTGCACTGGGGAACTGCGAGGAGAAAAACCATCGTACCATCGCGGCAAGCTGTATAGCTGATGGTCATATCGCCATTGGCCATACCCCTCTGGAGATAAACCTAGCCAAGCAGCTTAATGTGCTACTTTGCGATGTGGGTCTCTCTACAGACTCCATCATTATGGACCCCGACACCGGGGCTTTGGGCTATGGACTGGAATATTCCTACTCGGTCATGGAGCGTTTGAGGTTAGCAGCGCTCACCGGAGATAAAATGGCAGCCATGCCTATGCTTTCCCCCGCAGGGGCAGAGTCCTGGCGGCAGAAAGAGTCAAAGGTTACCGAGGGAGTACCCCAAACCTGGGGCGATAATGAGGAGCGATCGGCAGTATGGGAAGAGATGACTGCTGTTATGATGCTTAACGCCGGTGTTGATATTTTAATACTCAGGCATCCTAAGTCTGTGACAATGGTAAAGGAAACCATCGATAAGCTGATGAGCGCATGAGAGGAGGACTCACAAATGGCACTTACTGGTATCGAGATCTATAAGCTACTACCCAAAACCAACTGCAAGGAGTGTGGTTTTCCCACCTGCATGGCCTTCGCTATGAAGCTGTCGGCCAAGGGAGCGGAGCTTTCCGCATGCCCCTATGTCTCCGATGAGGCCAAGCAGTCCCTGGAGGCCGCCTCCCGCCCACCGATTCGCCTGGTCACCATCGGCGCAGGCGAGCGGAGGATCAAGGTGGGCAATGAGGTGGTCATGTTCCGCCACGAGAAGACCTTTTATAACCCGCCGGGACTGGTGGTTCGGGTCAAGGATACCGACCCCGAGGATCAGGTATCCAAGGTGGTAAGCGATGTAGCCAGCTACACTGTGGAACGCGTCGGCATAAAGCTCAAGCTGGATGGTATTGCTATCGAGAATGGCTCCAGCAATGGTGATAAATTCGTTAAATGCGTGGAACTGGTAAAATCCAAAACCGACGTCCCTTTAGTTCTTATGTCAAATGACCCCTCGGTTATGAACCAGGCCCTGGAAAAGGTGGCCAGCGCCAGGCCGCTCATATATGCCGCTACCAAGGATAACTGTGACCAGATGGTGGAGCTGGCCAAGAAGCATCAGTGCCCCCTGGCGGTATACGAACCCGCCGGGCTGAGTGAGCTGGCGGAATTGGTGTCGAGGGTTACTGACGCCGGTGTGGAGGATGTGGTTCTTGATCCAGGTGCCCGCGAGTTTGGCCAGTCCCTCACCGCCCTGACCCAGATTCGTCGGCTGGCCATCAAGAAGAGCTTCCAACCCCTGGGCTTTCCTGTCATCACCTTCCCCGGCGAGGCGTCAGCCAGTATGGAGGAGGAGGCAGTTCTTGCCGGCCAGCATATCGCCAAGTACGCCGGGATCATTGTGCTGGATAACTTCACACCGGGCACATCCTATCCCCTGCTCACCCTGCGCCTCAATATATATACCGACCCACAGAAACCGATTCAGATGGCCCCGGGTATTTATGAGATCGGAACGCCAAATCCGGAAAGCCCGCTGGGTGTTACCACCAACTTCTCCCTGACCTACTTCTCCATCGCCGGGGAGCTGGAATCGAGCGGCTTCCCCTCCTGGCTTCTGGTGTGTGATACCGAGGGGCTCTCAGTGCTTACCTCCTGGTCCGCGGGAAAGTTCGATGCGGAGAAGATCGCCAACACGGTTAAGGAGTTCCATGCGGCAGAACGGGTAAGCCACAGCAGTTTAATTCTCCCCGGGGGTGTCGCCGTACTACGCGGTGAACTGGAGGAGGAACTGCCCGACTGGAAGGTCATGGTCGGACCCCGCGAGGCCGTGGATGTCGGCAGATACTTGAAGCAGAATTGGGCCGTGTGAGGTATGAGTAAAACCATCGCCATCGGTGGGAAGGGTGGAACCGGCAAGACCACCATCGCCGCCCTCCTCATCGAATTGCTCACGCAAAAAGGCACCGTGCTAGCGATTGATGGCGACCCCAGTTCCAACCTTCATATGGCACTGGGCCTGTCCCTAGAGGAAACCGTAGGCGGGGTGCGTGAGGAAATGGCCGACCGCAAGGTCATGGAGCGAATTGGCATACCACTACCCAACTATATGGAGTTGAGGATTCAGGAGGCCCTGGTTGAATCGCAATCGGTAGACCTGCTCGCTATGGGGCGACCGGAGGGCCCCGGGTGCTACTGTGCCGCCAATAACTGGCTCCGTGAGTGCATCGACCGCCTGGCGGGTAACTATGACTATGTAGTTATCGACTGTGAGGCGGGCATGGAGCATATAAGCCGGCAGACCACGCGCGATGTCGACATCCTACTCTTGATCTCGGGTCCAACCATCAGAGGGATCTCCGCTGCCACGCGAATGAAGGAACTCACCGCTGAACTGAGAACCCATGTGGGTAGGATGGCCCTGGTGGTCAATCGGGTTAGCGATGGACTGCCACCTGAGATCGGTCAGGCGATAGAAGAGGCAGAGCTTGAACTCATTGCGCTGCTGCCCGAGGACAGGGGGATGATGGGACTGGAGGTGAGGGGAGCACCGCTAACCGGGCTGCCCGCTGATTCCCCGCTTCGACTGGGGGTTCTGGAGCTAGCGGGGAAGCTGGGTTTAGCATAAAAAGGAGGGTAACCATGTTCATTGGCATCGGGGAGCGTATACAGATAATCAACAAGAATGTGAGGGCCGCCGTCGAGGGGCGGGACAAAGCCTTCATTCAAGACCTGGCAAAGAAACAGGTAGACTCAGGCGCAAAAATGCTCGACCTAAACATCGGCCCCCAGAAGAAGGCGGGGCCCGAGGTAATGGACTGGCTGGTTAATACCGTCCAGGAGGAGGTAGATGTCCCGCTTTCCCTGGATACCACCAATGCCGAGGCAATTGAAGCCGGGCTTAAGCTGTGCAAGCAGAAGCCGATTATAAATAGCACTAATGCTGACCCGGCACGCATGGGCGTTTTATTCCCCCTGGCCGCCAAGTTCGATGCCAACATTATAACGCTTACCCTGCGCGCCACCGGCCTGCCGGTTAGCGCCGATGCCCGGGTAGGGATACTGATGGAGGACCTGCTCCCCGCCGCTGAGCAGGCCGGCCTGAATATGCAGAATATCTATGTTGACCCCCTGGCGATGACGGTTAGCGGCACCCAGGAGCATGCCCCCGAGGTAGTTAACGCCACCCTTGTCACCAAACAGTTGATGGAGCCCCCGCTTCACATGACCTGCGGTCTCTCTAATGTATCCAATGGTGCCCCCGAGGATGTCAGACTGGTGCTCAACCGCGTCTACCTGGTGATGCTCATGGGGGCAGGGATGGATTCGGCGATCCTGGATCCCTTCGACAAGAAGCTAATGGAGATGATCACTCTACTGGAGAACCGCGATGATTCCACCGCACTGGGCAAGGTCTATCTCGCCCTCTACGATGCCTGTGCTACGGGCGATGAATTCGACCCCTCGATCATCGACATGACTGACCCCGACCAGGCTGCAGTCGCCAAGACCGTCAGGGTGCTGCAGAACAAGGTAATCTACGCTCATAACTACTTGAATCTATAAAGAGCGGCCGAACTCCCGCTCCAGTTGTCGGTAGCTAAGGCGGATTATTGTTGGTCTGCCATGGGGGCACGTATATAGCGAGTTCGCTTGCTCCAGCTCACGAACCAGCTTGTGCATCTCCTCCGAGCTTAATACCTGACCCGCCCTCACTGCGCTGTGGCAGGCAAGCGAAAGGGCGATTCTTTCCTCTCTTTTCCCACTCTCCCCTTCCTCACCGAGGGAATCCAGTATCTCGATCACAGCCTGAGCGATATTCCCTTCTCTGAGTAAGGCGGGTACGGTGCGCAGCAAATAGGTTCGCGGCCCGAAGGGCTCAATGGCAAAGCCATAGGAGTCAAGCACCTCCGCGCCGGTCTTCAGTAGCTCCTCCTGGCGAGGAGTAACCTCGATGGAAAGTGGCTCAAGCATCCCCTGAACCTCCACTACCTTACCTGCCTGCTGAGCGCGCACCTGCTCGAAGAGGATGCGCTCGTGGGCAGCGTGCTGATCGATGAGATACAGCCCGTCGGGCCCCTCGGCAATAATATACGTCGCGGCGAGCTGACCCAGGACGCGAAGGATGGGCAGGGGTGACCCAGCAGGTGGCTTTGCCGGGGTGGAGAATAGCTGGGTTGAGGGGGAACCCTCAAATATCTCTTCCTGCCTGGCCAGATATCCCTTCATGATAGCGGGCTCGCCAATCAAGCTGACCTGCCTCTGCACATGGGGCACGGTCATCCCCTGCATCAGGGCGGCGCGCACAGCCCGCTGGACAGAAGTGAACAGATACTGCTCATCGCGGAACTTCACCTCAGCCTTGGAGGGATGGACATTGACATCGATATCCTGAAGGGGGAGGGAGATATTGATCACGGCGATGGGGTGCTTTCCCACCATTAGCAGCCCCTGATATGCATCCTCGGTGGCACGACTGAGGAGCCCGCTACGCACCCAGCGGTGATTTACAAAGAAGCTAAGGTGGCCCCGGCTGGAGCGGGCAAGGGAATAGGGGCTAACAAATCCCCAGACCTGAGAATCCCTTTCGCCCACCGGGAGCATTGCCTCGGCCGTCTCCACTCCATAAACCTTGACCAGCACATCGCTCAGTACGCCACTACCCACGGTCTGAAGCACCATCCGCCCATCTATGAACAGGCTAAATCTAACCTCCGGAAAGGCAAGGCTATACTGGCTCACCAGATTTGAGATACGGCTGCTCTCCGTTGCCAGCGACTTGAGGAATTTGAGGCGTGCGGGGACATTTTGGAAGAGGTGGCGCACGGTGACCGAGGTTCCCTGGGGAGAGGCTCGTTTCCCCGTTTCATCCGCCACACCCTTTTTCAGATTAAGATAGTATCCTGCGAGCTCCCCGGGGGTGCGTGTTAGTACCTCAACCTGGGCTACAGCGGCTATGCTGGGAAGCGCCTCCCCCCTGAAGCCCAGGCTAGAAATAGCATCTAGGTCTGCCGCGCTTTTTACCTTGCTGGTGGCGTAGCGCTCGAAAGCGAGGGCAACCTCGTCAGCAGGTATGCCTGCGCCATTATCAATAACCCTTATGAGGCTCAATCCCCCGCCGCGTGTCTCGATGGAGACCTGGGTAGCTGCAGCATCGAGGGAGTTCTCGATAAGCTCCTTTACCACCGAAGCAGGCCTCTCCACCACCTCACCTGCTGCAATCTGGGATGCCACCTCAGGCGCTAAGACCTTGATGGGCATTTATCACTTAATCCACTTTGCACTCTGGAAGAAGAGCTCCGAGTAGCCACAGTCCCTGCAAATATAGACATCGAACCGATAATCTGGCCCCATAAAGCCCAGCTTGCCATACATGGAAAGCTCTAATCGCCTGAGTTGTTCACTCCCGCACCGGACACATTTGGTTGGTATGTCATACTTTCTTTCTGGTTTTGCCATCAGGTTACCTCCCGTGCTTCTTTTACGTTATTATTCGTCCCTCGCCTTCTGCTTTAGCTCATAAAGCTTGGTGAGCGCCTCAAGCGGCGTCATGGAATCCACCTGCAGTTGCGCTAGCTCATCCAAAATCGGCGATGAATTCGCAAAGAGGGAGATCTGCTGCAGATGGGGTCCTTTTCGTTCTCGACGTGGCCCGTTTCGCTGCCGGTCGCTTTCCAGGCTGGATAGCACCTCCTCAGCGCGGTGAATCACCGATCGAGGAAGGCCGGCAAGCTGTGCCACATGGATGCCATAGCTCTTGTCAGTGCCTCCAGGCAGGATCCGGCGTAAAAATATGACCTTGCCGTCCTCCTCAGCCACAGCAACATTGTAATTTTTCACCCTGGGGAGGAAATTTGCCAGCCCCACCAGCTCGTGGTAATGGGTGGCAAATATGGTTTTTGCCCCGAGCATGGGGTGATGGTGAATGTACTCGGCAACGGCCTGGGCGATTGATATGCCATCGTACGTGCTGGTTCCCCTCCCGATCTCATCCAGGATCACCAGCGAGCGTTGGGTAGCATGGTTCAAGATGTTCGCGGTCTCCTCCATCTCCACCATAAAGGTGGAACGACCCATCGCCAGTTCATCCTGGGCCCCGACACGGGTAAAGATGCGATCGACGACTCCAATAGTGGCTGAATCGGCAGGAACAAAGCTGCCCACCTGCGCCAAGAGCACGATAAGCGCCACCTGCCTTAAATAGGTAGACTTTCCCGACATATTGGGGCCGGTTAGGATAACCATCTGGACATCCCGGTTGGAGAGATGGGTATCATTGGGGACAAAGGGCTCATCGCTGATCACCTGCTCCACAACGGGGTGGCGACCGCCTAAGATAACGATCGTATCCTCATCGGTCATCTCTGGTCTCTGATAGCCATAACGTGCCGCCACCTCGGCCAGGGAGGAAAAAACGTCTATCTGAGCCAGGGTGGTGGCTACCTCCAGGATGCTCTCGGCGGCAGCGCCTATCTGGCCTAAGATCTGGCGAAAGATATTCCCCTCAAGCTCAGCGAGCCTCTCCTGGGCATTAAGGATAAGCGATTCATATTCCTTAAGAGGGGGGGTGAAGAAGCGCTCAGCGTTTACCAGCGTCTGCTTGCGAATGTAATCGGCAGGCACCTGAGGTAGATTGGTCTTCGAGACCTCGATATAGTAGCCGAAGACCTTGTTGTACCCCACCTTGAGGGACTTGATCCCCGTCCGCTCACGCTCCTGTCGTTCCAGGTTTGACAGGTACCGCTTCGCCTCCGCTGAAGAAGACCTGATCTGATCCAGCTCCGGCGAGAAGCTGTCCTTGATCACACCCTCACCCAGGTTAGCAGGAGGCTCCTCAGAAATGGCCCTCGAGATCAGGATAGCGATATCCTGGCAGGGTTTCAAACCCTTCAAAAGGCATCCTTTGGGGAGAGTGCCTTCTTTCGCCATCACTTCACCGAGCTGGAAGGCAGCCTCAAGGCTGCGGCGCAGGCCAATAACCTCCCGGGGGGTGGCGATGCCACTCCTGATGCGGTTTACCAGCCTTTCCATGTCAGCGATTTGGCTGAGCAAATTGACCGTCTTGGCACGCCGCCCCGCACTATCATAGAACCATGCTACAGAATCAAGTCGCTGGTTTAAAACTGTTATGTCAAGCAAAGGCTGCCCCAGCCACCTGCGTAGCAACCTACCTCCCATAGCTGTTTTTGTCAGGTCGATTACGGAGAGTAGGGAACCGGCAGTTCCCTGGCGGAAGGATTGAAATAATTCCAGGTTGCGCCGCGTCTGGGGGTCAAGGACCATGAAGGAATCTGTAGTGTAGGTGGCAAGCCTGGTGATTTGCCCCAGTGCTCCCCTCTGGGTCTCACCAAGGTAATGGATAATGGCACCCGCCGACCGTACTGCCAAAGGCAGGTGAGCACAGCCGTATCCCTCTAAGGATGAGGTTCCAAAGTGCTCGCGAAGAAGCTGGCTGGCAGTTTCCAGTTCGAACCACTGCTCGTCGAGGAGGGTTAACGGAGTATTATTTCCTGAAAAATCGGTAATATCGCAGCCACGCGGGACCAGAACCTCCGAGGGCCGCAGGCGCTCCAGCTCCGCCAGGGCACGCTCACGTGAAGGCTGGGTGGTTTGGAACTCGCTGGTCGTAATATCGACATACGAGATGCCCACCTGCTCCCCATCAGGAACAGCAGCGGCGAGATAGTTGTTCACCTTCCCCTCAAGTAGCCCCGGTTCGACCACGGTGCCCGGCGTTATTACACGAACCACATCCCGCTCTACCAGCCCCTGTGCCTTTGGCTCGCTGAGCTGCTCGCAAATGGCCACCTTATAGCCCCTGTTAATAAGCCTCGCCAGATAGTTATCCAGTGCATGATACGGGACCCCCGCCATCGGGAAACGCTGCCCCTTGCCCATCTCCCTCTTGGTGAGCACGATCTCAAGCTCCCTGGAGACGATCCTGGCATCCTCATCGAAGGTCTCGTAGAAGTCGCCGAGACGGAAGAAGACTATGGCTTCTGGATACTTCCGTTTGATCCTCAGGTATTGCTGCCTTAAGGGAGTCATCTCTACACCCTTTCCCCCTTGGCGCTATTCTACTAGAAAACGTCCCGGCAAACAACAAAAACCCCGCCTTAGCAAGGCAGGGTTTTTCCCATCTCATTCATAAATGGTGAGCCTTTCGCAGCCTTAACTCATAGCTATTTCTTTGCCTTCTCCACCCTCACCGCACAGACCTTTAGCTCTGGGATCTTGGAGACGGGATCGAGCGCGGGATTGGTGATAAGATTCGTCCTCGTTTCGGTGAAATGGAAGCTCATCGTCACCACGCCCACCGGTGAAGCTTCAGTAACTCTTGATTTTGTCTTCACTTCCCCCCGCCGCGAGATAACCCGTACCCAATCGCCATCGGTGATCCCCAGATTCTGGGCGTCCTGTGGATTTATCTGAACCAGTTCCTCTCCTTTAAGAACATTGAGCCCCTTCACCTTCCGCGTCATGGTGCCAGTGTGAAACTGGTACAGGCTACGCTCCGTGGTGAGGATAAGAGGATAGTCATCATCGGGCTGCTCCATCGGCGGCTTATATTCAAGAGGCAAGAACCTCCCCTTGCCCCTAGTGAAGAACTCAGTGTGCAGGATCGGTGTTCCCGGATGGTCATCCAAAGGACATGGCCACTGCAGGCCGCCCTTTTCTAGACGCTCATGCGAAATACCGCCATAGGCAGGAGTAAGCTCGGCTATCTCCGCCATGATCTGAGAAGGATTCTCGAAATCGAAGCCTCTGCCTCCAAGCCGCTTTGCGATCTGGCAGGTGATCCACCAATCGGGCCGTGAATCGCCCATGGGTTTGATAGCTTGGCGCACCCGCTGCACCCGGCGCTCCGTATTGGTGAAGGTGCCATCCTTCTCAGCAAAGGTTACTGCAGGAAGGACGATATCGGCAAGCTGCGCCGTCTCCGAAAGGAAGATGTCCTGCACAATGAAAAGCTTCAGCTTCTTAAGCGCCTCCTCGACGTGTCTGGCATCGGGGTCGCTCAGCACCGGGTTCTCCCCTACCAGGTATACCGCCTCTATATATCCCTCGTGGGCAGCATCCATCATCTCGGTGAGGGGCAGACCCGGCGAATCGCTTAATTTGGCACCCCATTCCCTCTCGAACTTCTCTTTGATCACGGGGTCAGCCACGCTCTGGTAGCCGGAGTATACATTGGGCAGGGCACCCATATCGCAGGCCCCCTGCACATTGTTCTGACCGCGGAGGGGATTCACCCCGGTCGATGGCTTTCCCACGTTTCCGGTGAGCATCGCCAGATTGGCGGTAGCTATCACATTGTCGGTTCCGTGGGAGTGCTGGGTTATCCCCATACCATAGAGGATCGTTGCCGGGCTGTTCTGGGCGAAGATCCTGGCCGCCTCAGCGATCCTGTTCGCAGGGACGCCGGTTATATTCGAAACCCTATCCAGGCCGAAGTCTTTAAGCGACTCTTTAAACTCATCGAAATTCTCACACCTTTCTTGAATAAATGCGGTGTCAGCTAGTCCTTCATCGACAATGACCTTCATTATACCCATCAACAGGGCGACATCGCTCCCCGGGCGGTGCCTAAGCCAGAGGGTGGCGAAATGGCAGAGATCTATCTCGCGGGGGTTGGCTACGATGAGTTTCGCGCCATTCCTAGCCGCTTTCTTGACATCGGAACCGATTATGGGATGATCATCAGTGGTATTGGTGCCTATGGCGAGAATACAACTGGCCTCGCCGACCTCGGCGATTGTATTGGTCATCGCCCCGCTTCCGAAACTTTGGACCAGACCGGCCACAGTGGGGGCATGTCAGAGGCGGGCGCAGTGATCTACATTATTTGTGCCCATCACCGCGCGGGTAAATTTCTGTATAATATAGTTATCCTCATTGGTACATTTAGCGGATGAGATGGCGGCAAACTTTTCGCTGGCCCTATACTCTGATAGCTTGCTGGCGACAAGGTCAAGCGCTTCCTCCCAGGTAGCTCCGATAAGCTTGCCGTTTTTCCTGATGAGCGGGGTAGTAAGCCGCTCCTCGTGATTGACAAACTCGGGGATGCCGAAGCGGCCCTTGACACAGAGCCTGCCTTTGTTGACCGGATTTTGCTCCTCCGCGCGTACACTGACGATGGAATTGCCAATTACACCGAGCAGAACGCCGCAACCCACACCGCAATAAGGACATATCGTGCTCACCTCTGTGAGTGGCGGCAATCTATCTCTGGCGACAAGCGCTCCTACCGGGCAGCTAGCGACGCATTGACCACAGGATTCGCAATTCGTATTCAGTAGCGATTTGGCATAGGGGGGGACAGCTACTCTATAGCAGAAGCTCAGTGCCCCAACATTCTGTACATCGAGGCACGTTCGGACGCAGCGGATGCAGGCGATGCACTTGTTGGCATCGATCTCTATGAAAGGATGAGACCTATCTACAGGATACGTGTAGTTGTCCCGTCTGATAGTGGGATATGGTACTTTATACTCTGCTGCGAGCTGACGTAGAGTACAGTAATCGGCCGCCTTGCAGCCACAGGACATGCACCTTTCCGCTTCTTTTCTAGCCATATCCTCGGTGTAGCCGAGTTCTATTTCCTGGAAATTATCACGTCTCTCCAGAGGTCTGAGTTTTGGCATCTCTCGCCTCGGCTGACGCTCAATATCATTGAACTCATCTTTACTTATCTCGTCGAGTTCGCCTTTGCTCAAGTTGAAAGGTTGGCCCACACTCTCCAGCTCTTCGCCACTTAGATAGCGATCGATTGCGATGGCGGCCTTCTTCCCCGCTGCCATCGCGTCCACTGCCCGTGCTGGTCCCGTAACCGCATCGCCCCCAGCAAAGACCCCCCTCACTTCAGTTTGAAGAGTTTCAGGAGAGGCTACGATTACATCTCCTTTACCAGTTCTGAGAGTTCCCCCCTCAGAGGCAACTCTCTCCGCTTCCAGGAAAGATATATCAGGGGTCTGCCCAATAGCGGCAATAACGGTTTCGATTGCCAGAGTAAACTCGGAGCCGGGTATTGGCTCTGGCCTACGGCGTCCGCTTTCATCCGGCTCACCTAATGCCATTCTATTGCAGACAAGCCCGCTTACTCTGCCATCTTCTCCAATTATCCTAACCGGTGCCGCCAAGAAGTGAAGCCTGACACCCTCTTCCTCTGCCTCCTCCACCTCCCAATCGCTGGCTGGCATCTCCGCCCTGGAGCGGCGGTAAACGATCGTCACGTCATCTGCTCCCAGGCGCAGCGCGGTTCGCGCCGCATCGATAGCCGTATTCCCTCCGCCGATTACCGCCACTTGACTGCCTACTTTCAGGGGTTCGCCCAGCGCTACAGAACGCAGAAAGTCGGTTCCCGGAAGAACGCCCTCCAGGTCCTCTCCATCAACTCGTATCTTCTGGCTATTATGAGCCCCTATGGCTAGGAAGATTGCATTAAAACCATCGTCGAAGAGTTTTTGTAAAGTGAAATCTCTACCTAGTACAGAGAGGGTTTTAATCTTCACCCCCAGGGCCTCTATGGCAGCGATCTCTCGGTCAAGTACATCCCGGGGCAGGCGGTAATCTGGTATCCCATAACGCAACATGCCACCGGGCTGCGGTAGAGCTTCAAAGACCTCTATCGTGTGTCCCATCTGCGCCAGATAGTACGCAGCGGAGAGGCCTGCTGGCCCAGCCCCGATGATAGCAACACTGAATCCGCTCTTGGGCTCCGACGCTGGGATAAAAGCTTCCTCACCAAGGAGGAATCCATAATCTGCGGCAAACCGCTTAAGGCTGCAGATGGCTAATGGTTCATCCACCAGATTGCGACGGCATGCCGATTCGCAGGGGTGAGGGCAGACGCGTCCGATGACTGCGGGCATGGGGATCGCTTCCTTAATGAGGGCCACTGCGTCACGATACTGCCCCCGAGCGATAAGGGCGACATAGCCTTGAACGTCCACCCCAGCAGGACAGGCAATTCGACAGGGTGCGACACAATCGCCATAATGGTTGGCCAAAAATTCTTCTAGTCTAGCTTTACGAGCGGTGCGAACTTTCTCGTTGTCGCTTTCCACCACCATCCCCGCCCACACGCGGGTGCTACAACTGGGCATAAGCCCGTAACCCTTGACATCAACCACACATATCCAGCAACCCCCAAGAGGTCGTAAGTAATCATCGTGGCAAAGAGTGGGAATAGGAATATTATTGTTGCGGCAAACCTCGAGGATGGTCTGGTCTACATGAGCTAGTATATCTTTGCCGTCGATGGTTATACTGACCTTGGTCACCTCAGCAATAACCATCACCTTAGCCTCTTTTATGCCTCAGGTATTCATCCATAGAGGCCGCGGCCCGCTTTCCCGCCCCCATGGCGCTTATTACGGTGGCGGCACCAGTAACTATGTCGCCGCCGGCCCATACACCGGGCTTCGAAGTCTTACCGGTTTCCTCATCGGCGACCACCGTGCCCCGCTTGGTGACATCCAGCCCCTTGGTGGTGGTGGGGACCAGCGGGTTGGGGGTAGTGCCCAGTGCGACGACAACGGTTTTAACGTCAAGCATGAACTCGCTGCCCTCTTTAGTGATCGGTCGCCGCCGGCCACTATCGTCCGGCTCCCCCAGCTCCATCTCATAGCACTCAGCACCCACAACCCAGCCCTGGTCATTGCCGATAAACCGCTTTGGATTGGTAAGGAATTTAAAAATAATCCCCTCTTCCTGGGCGTTCTCCACCTCCTCCCGCCTTGCCGGTATCTCCGCCTCGGAACGCCGATAGACAATATAGACCTCATCGGCACCGAGCCTCAAGGCGCACCTGGCGGAGTCCATAGCCACATTGCCACCGCCGATCACCATAACCCGCCCCCCCCGCTTGATCGGTGTATCGTATTCAGGGAATAGGTAGGCCTTCATAAGGTTGGTTCTGGTAAGGAACTCGTTGGCCGAATAGATGCCATTGAGGTTCTCGCCGGGGATGTTCAGGAACATGGGCAACCCCGCGCCGGTGCCCATGAAGATAGCATCATAGCCATCCTCCATAATTTCATCGATGGTCATGGTCTTGCCCACCACGGAGTCCAGCCTGACCTCCACTCCCAGAGATTTTACGTATTGAACCTCGGTCTGAACGATGTGCTTGGGCAGGCGGAACTCGGGGATGCCATACATGAGCACGCCACCGGCGACATGGAGCGCCTCAAAGAGTGTTACTTGGTGACCCATCTTGGCCAGGTCGGCGGCGGCGGTAAGCCCCGCCGGCCCCGAGCCTATCACTGCCGCTCTTTTACCCGTTGCCTTGATGATCTGAGGCTTTTTCATCTTCCCCTGGGACAGCTCCCAGTCGGCTACATAGCGCTCCAGGCGTCCGACAGCTATCGGCGCCCCCTTCTTTCCCAGGGAGCAGAGCGATTCGCACTGTGTCTCCTGGGGGCAGACCCGGCCGCAGATGCCGGGTAGGCTGTTCTTGCCCTTTAAGATCCTGACCGCCTCGGGCATATCGCCTTCCCGTATCGCATTGATAAATTCGGGTATAACCACATCCACAGGGCAGCCCTCAACACAGGGTTTCTTGGGACACTGGATGCACCGGCTTGCTTCGTACTTGGCTTGCTCCTCACTGTATCCCTGGGCGACCTCATTGAAGTTCTTAGCCCGCACCAGGGGCTCCTGCTTGGGCATCGGCACACGGTTCAGATCGAGTTTAGCCATGGCTCACCTCCTCCCCGCAAGAACATTCCATGGCATGCTTTTCCTCATCGAGATAGATACGCTGGCGGGCAAAGACGAGGTCCCAGTCGACCTGATGTCCATCGAATTCGGGACCGTCAACGCAGGTGAACTTCGTCTCACCGCCAACCTCCACCCTACAGCAGCCGCACATACCGGTTCCGTCGACCATGATCGGGTTGAGGCTGACAACGGTGGGAACAGCGAAGGGTTTGGTGGTCAGCGAGCAAAACTTCATCATCACTGCGGGGCCGATGGCAACCACCCGGTCGACCTTCTCGGACCCTTCCATAAGCTCCTTAAGCGGCTCGGTGACTAGTCCCTTGCGGGCGTAGGAGCCATCATCGGTGGTTACCGTAAGGCTATCGCTTACCTCTCGCACCCGGTCCTCCCAGAAAAGGAGGTCCCTATTGCGGGCCCCGATAATGGAGATCACCCTATTCCCTGCCTCTTTGAGAGCGCGGGCAATGGGGAAGATAGGGGCAACGCCAACCCCCCCGCCGACGCAGACCACGGTGCCGAACCTCTCGATATGGGACGGCACACCCAGGGGGCCGATAAAGTTGGCGATGTAGTCGCCAGCCTTGAGCTGGGCCAGCTTGCGCGTGGTAACCCCCACCTCCATGAAAACGATGGTTATGCTACCCTCCTCTCGATCCCAGCCGGCAATGGTAAGGGGGATGCGCTCCCCCTTCTCATCTATCATGATGACAACGAACTGTCCTGCCTGCGCCTTTCGAGCGACCGCAGGCGCCTCGACCTTGAAAAGGTGGTTGTTGGGCACCAGGGTTTCTCTACTTATAATCTCATACACCATTTCCCCCTTATATCTTTAGATTCCAATCCTTATCTGCTATTATAACGGCGCAAAACGCGCTGGATCTACAACAAGTGGATGGTAGATCTCCCTTATCGTCGTAGCGCAGGGTAAACTTGGATACCTTCGGCATCTTGAGAAAGTCTGCGGTTTACCATGCATAACTGAAGGAGAGATTGTGATTTTTCTAACAATCTATAATACAACAATTCGCCGGGGAATTCAACCCTCGGCAGTCACCAGACCGGCTACCCTTCGACCCAACCTCACGCTGTAGTTCATCCCCCTATCCTCGGGGTATATCTGGGTGGTGTTCGCCAGGTAGAGGCATGATATGGGGGTGGCGTGCTCCGGGATGCGGGATGAGTAATTGGTGGTGATGATCGGTTGCCCCGCATCATCACGGAAGAGGTAGCACCCTTCCACCCAGCCAGGTTCGAATTCAGGATTGATTTTTCGCAGGTGTGGCAGGTACTCCTGCAGAAGTTCATCGGGGCTAAGCGAATAGAGTGGGCTATCTTTCGACAGGTAATTTGCTATATATATGATCCGCTTTCCCCCGTATATGGATGGGTCCACGAGGTTAGTGTGCTCGATAAGGGCGACAAAGGGTATCGAGGCATCGCTGATATTCAGCCAGTAGATATGGGAGAGGGGCCTATTCATGGTCAGAACAAGGGCCACTGCCCCCTGATAGCGCACCCCTGCCAGCTTCCCCGCATAATCCGCAGGCAGGTGGGGCACCATTTCGAGGAATACTGGCGATGGCACGGTGGCGATAACAGCATCGCAGGGGTGCTCCCGACCCGCTGATTGAATACCGGTTGCTCTCTCGCCCTCCACAACTACCCTATCGACCGGCGATGATGTGTAAATCTCACCGCCAGCATCGATGATCCGCTCCCTGAGGCTCTCGATGAGCAACCCAAAACTTCCGTTCAGGTAGCCAAGGCTCTCCTTCTCCCCACGTCGCGAGGCAAGTCGCAGGTGTATCTTCCCCCAGAGCCAGACCATGCCGATTTCGTGAGCGCTCTCCCCGAACTTATTCTTTAAAAGGGGCCCCCACACCACCTCGTAGCTGCGCCTCCCCCCGTATCTGGTGAGCCATTCCTTGGCGGTTACCCTCTCCATCGCGTGCCAATTCCCATAGCGCCTTAGGTAGAGTGAAACCAGCCCCAGTCGCACCCGGTCGGCTACACCTAACGGCTTGAACTTGAGAAGCTCCATCGGGGTAACGAAATCGTATATCCTCCCCCGGTGGAAGAATCCCACCTTGGAGTCCAGCCACAGCAGTCGCTCACCGAGCCCAAGCTCGGCGATTATTTGTATTATGTCAACATCGCTGGTGAAGATATGGTGATAGAATCGCTCCAGGCGCTCCCCTCCCACCACAAAGGTGCCCGCCTGACCGCCAAGCTCCGCCTCTTTCTCGAAAAGGGCTACCTTGTGTCCCCTCTTGCCGAGTTCGTAGGCTGCGCTGAGCCCGGTGATTCCGCCACCGATAATACCGATTTTCATTCTGCACCTTACCCGGGTTCGCACTTCTCCGCCAGTCCTTTTCCCCCGCCAATCACCTGCGCCATTGAGATATTCTCCATCCACAGGAATAAAAATCCCAGCGCGATTACGGGCAGAAGCAGTGCCGCATGTATCAGCAGGATAGCCGCAGAGGCAGCTGCCATGGAAACCCCAAAAACCACGAGTGTTTCCCTGCCAAACCAATCGAAGGTGCCCACTCCGCCAGGTGCAACTAAAATGAACCAGCTCAGGGTGGCGATGCACATCACCAGCAGCATGACATGGAAGGGTTGCTCCAGGTCGAAGCCAAGGGAAAGTAGGTAAAACATGCTTCCCTCGCATAACCAGACCAGGAGCGAGGTAGCGGAGACGGCGAAGAGCCTCCCCGGTTGCCGGGGCACCTTTAGCCCGATGATCGCAGCGTCGAGCCATTCATCCCATTTAAGATTGGCTTTGGAAGGCAGGCGGCGAATCAACACCATCCCCATCTTGCGGGTAGTATCCGGTCTGAATGTAATAAACACCAATCCCAGAAGGCAGAACAGGAAGATGCCCATCGATACCCACCTGATCACCTCCACCCACCCGGTAAGCTCCGCCCCCTCCGGCAGGGACACGAAGAAGGATATAACCACCAGGAATAGAACCAAGGCCAGCCCATCGAAGATGCGCTCCACCCCGACCGTAGCCCCGACAGCCACCTTGCTGATTTTTTTCTTCTCGCCAAGTATGTATGCCCGCAGGAATATGCCCAGCCTCCCCGGGACTATATTGTTTAACGTAAACCCTATAACTATCAGGCGGAATAGATAGAGTGAGGAGAAACTGCCTAGTGGACGCAGCAGATACTGCCATCGAATCGCTCGGAAATAGACTCCGGTGAAGTAAACCGCCAGTGCGGGAAGCAGATATACGTAGTTAGCTTCAGCCAACGCCCGGCCCATCGCCATGAAATCCACACGATAGAAAAAAAGGGCCAGAAAGGCGATGCTGATTATCACCCCAATCCAAAGACGGCGACTTCTAAGCAATTATTCGCTCTCTAAGCTGCTATTATAGCGGAGTGGCGGATATGGAACAATCACGGGGCGTCCTTGCAGAAACAGACCATACCGTTTGAGGTCCAGTATGGATCCAAGGTCTCTCGATAAAGAATACAGCGCTAGCTATTTCCCCAGACGGACTAATTTTATACAGGAACTCGTTCGTCATCATGCCTTTACAGAATACAATAAATAACAACAGGGTGCGAATGTCCTCTCTGGTGATGTATAATATAGCCTCAAGTTAAGAATGTATTTTATAAGGAGAACAAGCAGATGGCAAGTGACACATACTTATCAGTTGTTTTTCCCGCTTACAATGAGGAAGCCAGAATTGAGACTGTTTTATCAACTTATTGTGATCACTTTGCAAATCAACAGATAGTAGTTGTGTGTAATGGATGTACAGATACCACACCAGCCATTGTCAATAGATTGTGTTTGAAATACTCGCAGATTAAGACCCTGTGTTTTGAGAAAAAACTGGGGAAGGGAGGTGCAATAATTGAGGGTTTTAAAGCAGCAGAGGGGGATAGAATCGGATTTGTCGATGCTGACGAATCTGTGGAACCAGATGACGTAATGAGGATGTTCGATGCTCTATCAAAATCAAATGTTGATGGTTTGATTGCATCGCGAAGATTAAAGGAATCAAGAATACTGATTAAGCAACCTTGGAAAAGAAGGGCTGGAAGCATAGTCTTTAATATACTTGTCAGAATGATGTTCAATCTAGATTATAGAGATACACAATGCGGCGCCAAGGTTTTTACGAGAGTGGCGATAAAGAACGTTTTGGATTCGTTGATTACAACAGGATTTGAGTTTGACGTTGAACTACTTTGGAAACTAAAAAATAGAGGCTATAAGGTTATAGAGTTTCCTATTACATGGAAGCATTCAGAAGGCTCGACTTTTCATCTATCCAATGCTCCTAAGATGTTCTTGGGGCTGTTGCTATTGAAGGTGAGAAGATGGAAATAGCAGAATACGAGAAGATGTATCACTTTGAGGAGAAATACTGGTGGTGGATTGGAAAGCGGGAACTTATCAAAGGAATTATAGATAAATTTATATTGAAGTTGGATTCTGGAGCGATTTTAGATGTCGGATGTGGCACAGGGATGAATTTGAAGTATTTGGAGGACTATGGGGCAGTTATTGGCTTAGACTCATCCAAGGAAGCCCTCGATTTCTGTAAAATACGTGGCGATAAGAATCTCATCCTAGGAGATGCCGAAAGGCTGCCTTTCGAAGATGATGCGTTTGATTTGATAACCGCACTTGATCTTCTAGAACATATAGACGATGACAAGGCTTTAAAAGGATTCCATAGGGTTCTAAAACCTAATAGTCCTCTTGTGTTAACTGTTCCAGCCTGGAGTTTTCTTTGGAGTAGACACGATGAGGCATTGCATCATAAAAGGAGATACAGCAAAGGTCACTTGAGAGATATTATGGAAGCCAATGGATTTCTTATTGAAAAGCTTAGTTATTGGAACTTCTTCTTATTCCTTCCTATAGTGGCAATGCGATTGATGAAAAGAAGGAGCATAAATCAAAAGGTAGAAACGGATGTTGAGGAATTGCCAGCTACTATAAATAGGCTTCTCACGTTCATTTTGAGGACTGAATCATACCTTATCCCCCATGTGAATCTGCCTATAGGCATAAGTCTTATGTGTATAGGAAAGACGATGAAATGACTACGGTAAATGAATATAAGGGTATCGTGTTCTTCAATCCACCAATAGGTATGAAGATAAAATATGGGGTGCCTACTCACAGAGTACGTTTTTCACAGATGGTCATTTAATATCCCCCCGCTTTTATCAAGTTCATAGCCTATAGGGAGCCTAACGACCCTCTATGGGAAATTTCCATATTCATAGATCGCCTTCCATAGCGCCTTGCTTCTTTGTCAATTTCTGCCGCTCTCCGATAACCTTAGACAGTGAGAGATTCTCCATCCATAGGAATACGAACCCGAGCGGAATCGTAAGCATTAGTATGAGAGCATGCAACACGAGTGTGTAAGAGCTAGCAACACCAACAGTGATACCAAAGGCTATCAGGGTTTGCTGCAAGGCGAAATCGAACGGCCCCAAGCCGCCTTGAGTCATAAGCAGCACCCAAGCCAGGTTGGCAACTGACATAGCCAGTAGATAGACATAGAAGGGTAACCCCAAATCGAAGGCAAAATCCAACATGTAAAACAATCCCGCCTCACTAAGCCAGACCAGCGCGGCCAACATAAATACAATGAGGAGTTGACCCGGGCTACGCATTATCCCCAATCCTTCGATAAGAAGGAGCAACCACCGCTCTGTCCTCTCCCGCAACCGCTTGGGTAGGAAGCGCAGTACCACATTGATTGCCGCTCGAGCGAGCCTTGGTGAGAAAACTAAGACAAGGCACAACACTAGCGCCCCTATAAAGAGACCGGACGTAATATAAATGACCTGCTGGAGTAAGCCCTCTAAAGGAATAAAAAAGGAAATTATTGCCGCAAAGAGGATAAGTATCACCCCATCTGATATCTGCTCCACCACCATGGTGCCTCCAACGGCCATCTTGCTTATGTTCTCTTTCTCCCCGAGTATATAGGCTCGAGCAACTATACCCAGACGTGCAGGCAGGACGTTGTTTACCAGCATGCCGACCACGATAAGCGGAAAGAGTCGTATGGAGGAGAAACTCCCCAGCGGTTTCAAGAGGAAGCGCCAGCGCACTGCGCGAAAATAAATACCTAAATAATATATTAATATTCCGGGTAGTAGAAAGAGATAATTCGCCTCGCCAAGTGCCCGCCCCATCTCGCCGATGTCATCGCGTACTTCAAAGATAAAGAGGAACAGGAAAACAAGGGTAATTACCAGACCAATCCAGAAACGGCGGTTCTTGAGCAATACACGCTCCCCAAGTGGCTATTTTGCCATTATAGAGCAGATAAAGATAACGGCGCAATTATGGGGAACTCTTAGGAAAGTAAACGATGACGTTCGGGCCTCCATAGCCATTTTCAGTCTCCCGATCCCAGAAGTAACCCCACCACCACCCTATACTAAAACCCGATTTATATTCCTCGGGGAACCATATGAGCCCACGTATTTCCTCCCCCTCACCATAATTTTCCAGGTAACCTTCGTCACCAGTTGGTCTATTTCCCGTGCTGACTATGAGCACCGAGCCACTGGGCTGGCTAATGGAGTGATCAACCTTTCCGTCCCGAATATAATCCCGTAGATACCAATCCCAGCTGGTATAGTAAACATCCCAATCGACTGTAACAGTAAAATCGTCTCCCATATCCGCAGCTAGTTCGTTGATCCGGGCGACGACACGAGGTACATCGTAGGATACAGCAGCATAGAGCAGCATCTGAGGTGGATCGTCATCTTTTCGGTAGTTTTCCTCAAGGGTGACATGCACTGTGAAGGAGAATAAGATAAGCAGGGCAAGGACTGTGCTTGCCTGAACCATCCTGGGCGTTATCCATCGCCACTTGAATCCCTGTAGAAGCCGACCGATGAACATCCCCCCGAGTAGGATAACGGGTAGAGCGATATGGATAGAGAGCCAGGGCATCTTCTCCCCAGCAAAAGAATAGAGTACTAGACTCATCACCGCCCAGTAGACCAGAAAGCGTGAGAAGGTATTGCCCTTTATCGTGTAGTATATGGCTCCAATAGAGGCAAAGAGCAGGGGTAAAAACTCGTATATGGGTAAAAACATTATATAGTAGAACCAGGGCTGTCCCCCTCTGGCTACCCCTTGCTGTTCGATCCAGTAATCGACGTTGCCCCAGACGCCAGTGGCGAATCCGGATATATTGGTGAAGAAGGCGGTGTAGAGAACGATGAAGATGCCATAGAAAATGATGGCAGAGATTAGCCAGCGGCGAGGGTTCCAGCGAAGCCCTATGGCTGCCGAGATGGCGAACAGAAAGACCACGAGAACCTTGGCCCACACATTGGAAAGGCCTGACCCCAGGTCCACCCCGGGTATTAGCTGAATAAATGCGCCAAATAGCGGCAGCGACAGGGTGCCTATCAGGATCAGATATTCGGCGGGAGCGGATAGGCCTTTTAAATAGAACCTATGTCTGACCCTGGCAACCAGCTCTTTAGCCGCAACTATAATGAGGAAGAGAGCTAACATGCATAAGGTTATATAGCTCACCTCCTTGGTGCAGAAGCTGAAGCTCAAAGCAGCCGCGCCGATATAGAGGTACCTTGCCTTTCTCTCCTCGATATAGCGCCACAGGCATACGACCAGGAGAAGCATAAAAAAGGCGATATAGATGTCGTTGCGGGCATAGCGGCTGTAGTAGAGGAACAGCGGGGAGAAGGCAAGGAGGGTCGCTACCGCAAGGCTCCCCCGGCGGCCGATCTGGCGTCGCAGAAAATAGGGAAGCGCCACAATGGCGGTACCGAATATAGCGGGGAGCAGGCGTGCTGCAAAGTCGCTATCCCCAAAGAGAAAGAAATTAAATGAGGTGCCATAAAATTGGAAAGGGCCATGTGTCCAGGGTTCAAGGCACCACGACAAAGGATTGAGAATATTCTGGCTGCAGCCAAGATGAATGCCCTCGTCATAGTGGATAGCACGAGCGCCCACATCCCAGAACCGTATCACCATGGCGATAACGATTAAGAAGCCGTATAGGGTGATCTCCCTGTTCATACGGGCACGCAAACGGCTAGCTACCGACAAAAAGACATTTTTCGCCCGTTCCACTATTCCTCCAATACCCTGTAGATGCTAACACCTTCTCCTTCGTATATCGGGTCGTAATTCTCCAGGTGACCAGCGAATTTCTGCAAGCCCTCCATTTCATAGAGTTCTTTTTCCAAGTTTCCTATATATACATACTCCACATTATATTTTCTTAAAAGCTCCAGCGCTAGGTCATTATCCAGCGTATTATAGATCATGTCGGCCTCCTCCCACCTTGCCCCTACGTTAAATCCGCTAGCATGCCTCCACATTGACTCTAGAAGCCTAAACCCTACTACAGTGGGCAATCCGGTAAATGTCGAGACACGCGATGAAAAAATGCCGGGATCTCCCGGCGCCTCCAACATCACCGGGGAGCCATCGATATTCTCGTTAATCCACTGGATAGCCTCATAGTCGCCCTTATCTACCATCTCAATATAGGCCATCCCATCCAAGGTGCCCCTGTTTATACCCCATAAGTCATGCCTGCCGCTCAGCATACTTGTGGTAGAGGCTATGGGATGGACAAGCGATGCCAGGATAAGAACGGCTAATACAGCAACCCAGATAACCCTTGTTTTTCCCCGCAAACTATTCATTACATAGAAAACGGCATAAGCCGCTCCTATACCGAAGAAGACCCATAGCTGCAGGTAGACCTTCAGAACCGTGTTGAACCTTGCCCACTCTCCACCACCCAGGGCATCACTGATGTAAAGGAACTCACAGAAAAACGCCAGCGCCGCACTCATGATAAGGAGAACCAGCACAAATTCCCTCGCTGACTTGGCCTTCGATCGGTATATGTAGTACAGTGAAAAGAGGCCTACCGGTATCACTATTATGAGAAGCCAGAAATCGAGGAGCACAGCAGCTATGATAGTGGCCACGAGAACAAGAATGGCCGCTGAAATCACCATCCTTCCTCTGAATATCTCTCGCTTGGACAATACCAATATAACCAGAAGAGAGCAGACGGCAAATAGGAACAGGGCGCTAAACTCAAGGAATTGGGCCAGGGTCGTCCTTGTTGT
>DATKYK010000013.1 GCA_035528575.1 Dehalococcoidia bacterium
CTATAGCAGGTCCAGCTTCGCAATGAGATTGCCACGCCCCGACAAGTCGGGGCTCGCAATGACACGGAAGGTTATTAGCCGATGTTACAAACATATAAAGTGTCACCCATCCATCTGAACTAGATCACCCCCTTATGTCCCAGCCCCGTATCGAGTACCGGCAAAAACTGCAGACGGGATGCGGCGCGAGGCTGAAGCCTCGCACTACATCTTTTGTCCGGGGCTGGCGGAAATCATCTCCGGCCACAACATAATGAAGTGGTGATGATGGCTCCTCGTGTTTCCCTTCCTGCCATCATCACCACTTAGACACTCAGCGATGATTCAGCGATCACTGATCAGGAGTCTTAATCTCCTCCCACCCAGTGCAACCCATACATGTTCCACTCGTTAAACCAGTATAGAGGGCCGCCGAGCTCGTTGTACCAGCCCGTCCACCTGTCGGTCCAGTAAGCACTAATCGTGTGCTCCCTATACAGCATATACATCGGCAGCTCCTCGTTCGCTATCGCCTGAGCCTCTCTGCGAGGAATGTTGGGATCCGCGGCACTATAAATCTCCTCGTACTTCTCATTGAAGTCCACGTTGACCCAGAAAGTAGGGGACCATTCTTCACCCCAACCCCAAGGATCCGTTATCAGCATCAAGGCCCAGGTGCCGACTGGATCGGCAGCCGGCTCTTCCTCACCTACAACCAGATCCCACTCATTACTATATGGTTGATAAAGCTTTTGTAAAAAAGTGGTGCTGTCTACGGTCAGAAAGTTGATATCTATGCCGAAAGCCTCAAGGTCGTCGTGGATTTTCTGCCCGGTGTCGCCCTCAGTGAGGGTGTTCGCCGTTCTGAGTTCAAATGAGAATTTTTCATCTGTGTAGTTGCTTACCCAATATCCTCCATCCTCGTATCCTCCACCCATTCCATCCTGGTAATAACCCGCAGCCACCATTAGTTCCGCAGCCTTATCGATGTCTTGCTCATACATCTCCATCCCACTTTTGTACCCGGCGCTTTCGGGATATACCCAGCTATCGGCAAGATCACCATAGGCGTCAAGATCACCATGGGGGACAAGATCAAGATTGGTATCCCCGCCAAGGATCACATCTACCATGGGTTGAGCATCTATCGCAAAGGCGATAGCCTGCCTGAGAGCCTTGTCATGCAGCGGGTTCTCCGTGTAATTCAAAGCTGGCGGCAAGCCATAGTCGTCCCAATAGTCGTCCGTGTAAAGATTGAACCCCAGATAGTAGAGTGCAACTCCTGGCACTACTTCAACCGTGATGTCTTCTTCTTCCAGGAAGCTGGGTATGCTCGCAAACGCGAAACTCGCCATATATGTATCTATCTCGCCCTCCTCGAAGGCCGCTACGAGACTCTCCATCGTCGGGAAGATTTTGATATATATCTCCTCTATCTCAATCGGCCCGTACTCAGACTCGCCCCACCAGTCATCGTTGCGTACCCACTTATGGTACTGACCTGGCTTGTACTCCACAAACTTGTACGGCCCGGTACCGATGTTTTCACCGTCCCACGCCATTGGGTCGGGGTCCCAGTCATCATACACACCTTCGCCATCCGGTCCGAAAACGTGCTCGGGAACTATGGCGTCCCAGGCCCACACCATGGGATGATGCGCTTCAGTAATATTATGCTCAAATATAAATTCGATTGTGTGGGTACCGGTGGCGTTGACCCACCATGTAGCCTCGTACTCTTCCCAATAGTCCTCCCAGCAAATCGGCTTGGCCGGATCCCACTCGGAAAGTACGTTTTTACACGTGAACTCTACATCATCTGCGTCGAGGTACTCTCCGCTGGTGGCGAAGTCATGCCATTTGACACCTTCCCGCAAAGTCACTGTCCATACCTGTGCATCTTGCATTACCTTATTGACTGGATGATACCGCGACTCATACGTAACGTTGTAGCCCGTTGCCAGCGTGGGAATAAATCCATCAGCATCATACCATAAGTCAGGCTCACCCGCAACCTTGTCACCAACCTTGGGGTAAGCCGTCAGGGTCTCATAGACCATATTCTTGTAGATGCAACCGAGGTTGCTGTTTTCCAGCTCCTCTTCATCCATGTTCAAATTCGGAACATCCACCAGAGTGCCCACAGTCAGCCTCTTAACTGTTACCCCCGGCTCACAGGCAGGAAGGGCAAAAGCCACCACCAAGACCACAGCCAGACCCAGGCTAATCAACAACTTTTTTGATTTCATCCTGTATTTCCTCCTTTCCTAAATTTCTTTATCTGTCTTCCCAGATAGCCGCTCAGTCTTTCCTGAGAGTCAATTCCACATAGGCACTACCCCCACCTCTTGATTTGCGTACCTGAAACTCTGATTTCGACACACGAAACCGCGCTTTAGTCAGGGCTGTAATTCTATTCTACGGCTCTGTATATTACACAGTGTAAAATTTACCCAGCTATTTGTCAAGCCCTTATAACTGTTAAGCGAAAATGTCACCCATGAAGTAGATGGTGACATCGAGCAAGAAGGAGCACAATAGACTGATAGTGTTAAACCGGGTAGAGCGGGGTATGATGGCTGCCAGAGAGGCAGCCGAGATACCAGGCCTCTCCGTGCGCCAAATCAACAGAATACTAGCAGCGTACAGAGAAGAGACGAGAGGAGAATTGAATGGGCTTCTGGAGAAATACCCCAGCCTTAAAGGCTTTTACCGGGCTTAAGAAAAGATGAGGGAACTTTACCGGCAGGAGAGCAGAGAAGAGGCGGCTAAGGTCCTCGACAATATCATCCTAAACCTGAAATGCGCACATGATGGTGAACTCGTAAGGTGGAGAAACACTTTAAAACACTGGCGAGAGCCAATACTGAACCACTTCGATAGGAGGACGACCAATGGCTTTACCAAAGGCTGCCACCTTAATTTATTCCTCGTACTACTCAACGGCCTTCCTCTTTTTCTTGATTACCTCTGTCTCCAGTTGTGGCACGAGTTCCGAAATCGGTTTGCTCTGCTGCGTCCCTTTCTTGGATTTCTTTGGTTCTCGTCGTCTATAATCTCGTCTACCCATGGCTGCACCTCAATTTTTCCCAGGCCGCTCTTGCTGCCTGGTTCTCAGCGGCTTTCTTACTCTTTCCTGTCCCGTTACCCACTACCTCCCCCTCTACCAGAATTTCGACGGTAAATTGCTTGCTGTGGTCAGGGCCAGCAGTTTCCACCAGACGGTAAACTGGCGTTGGCCTCTTCTGTCCCTGGACGAGCTCCTGCACCAATGCCTTGTAATTTGGTGTCCTCTTTCCGGCTTTTATTTTA
>DATKYK010000014.1 GCA_035528575.1 Dehalococcoidia bacterium
GTGATGGGGCCATCGGGCATCGTGTGGGAAATGCAGCAGGTATACAAGAACTTCATCCGAGCGCTCGACGCGCACCTTTAGAATATTTATATATTCATAAAGATGTACTAGACAATTTTATATCACACGAGCTATGCAAAGCCAAAGCTACATGATAGGGAACGAATCTCCAATATAGAATGCAATTTAGCTATAGAACTAAAAATGGCGCTCTTCGGATTAGCTAATACGAGAGGGTAGAAATGACTAATAATTACACGGAGTGGTTTGGTCAAAGTGCCTGGGTTTACGCCGATGAAGATGTAGATTTCTTGCCCAGGCTCTTGAATATCATGAAAGATCACTTCCGAGGCTACGCCCAGTGGCAGAGCAACATTCATCTTGAGGAATACCCTCAATATCTATGTTCGGCGAAGTTCAACAGCGGTTCGGACGATATCGTACACCTGTGGCGTGACGGTCAGACATGGTGGCAAATATCAGGTGAATTCCGCGCAAAAGAAGAGGATAATGTCGAGCTAATGCTGAGAAAGTGCATCGATGATTATGCCAAGGAAAAAGGGGTTGTTTAAAAGTACGTGACCACTCTGTGATATGTTTGTGATCCCTAAGTGACGAGACTTTTTGAACAAGTTAAGTGGTCGTGAGCAGGAAATATTTCGACAATATAACTTGCTAAAATTTAAGGGAGGTCCCCCTTCGGGAGCCTCCCTAGTTTCTTGTTTGGAGCGGGAGAAGGGACTCGAACCCTCGACAACCTGCTTGGAAGGCAGGGACTCTACCAGCTGAGTTACTCCCGCAATTTCATAGCTATTTTAGCTACTTAAGGCTTCCATTTTCACCAAAAAGTTAGCGAAGCAGGCACCCCTTTTCTACCCCACCCAGTACTTTTTTGATTATTTCAATAGTATAACTTATGACTGATGTCGTCAAGGCATGGAGGATCTTATGAAAAACATAGACGGCATAACTGCACTTTATGGACAATCGCCAAATTACTGACCATTATAGAATACTGTTTGATTGATTATACGATCTGGACGATTGTGTAGTTATAACCGGCGGTGGATTCGAACCCTGGACACCCTGATTAAAAGTTATTGAGGGGAATATCCGTAGCTGGAGGAGCCCAAAAAACTGATTTTAACACCCTAACTCTCTATATTATACACTCCCAGATTCCAAATAGTCAGGGACTTATCGCTTAGACTCTCGACCGTAATCATTATAGCATTGATGGTATTTTATGCAATATATGTGATGCGGGTGTGATGAACATGTGATATTGGTTTTTAGATCTAAAATTACATCGTAAGGTTCTGCGAATAAGATAGAGGGCTATCTATTTTAAGATAGCCCTCATCAATTAATCTCTTTAACTTCTATTGTCCCATCCGAAGCTGTCTTTCAGGCCCCATACCATTTTGATGCTCTCCACCATCGCATTCACCATCGCCCGTACCATCGCATATACAATCGCATATACAATCGCCCGTACTATCGCATATACAATCGCATGTACAATACGTACCATCGCATATACAATCACCCGTGCCATCACATATACCATCGCCCACTGCGCTCTGCGGTCCAGCAGCATAAGCAACACTGGTAACAGCAAGTGCCACCACTGCTACAATAGCCAGAGCCATAGTCAGTACCATAATTTTTCTACTCATTTCATCACCTCCTTTCTTATTAACAGAGTCTTCTCTTTGACTCACTCTATATATAAGATTCTCCTAATAGCCAATCAACCTTATAAGAACAAAGCAAAGAGGCTCACCAGGTGTCTTAAGGTTTGCCGTTGCCAGTATTACCAGCGTCCTCAGGATTGCCTGCATCTTCAGGTTGGCCGGGGTCGGAATTACCAGCGTCCGCAGGCTCGCCCGCATCTTCAGGTTGGCCGGGGTCGGAATTACCAGCGTCCTCAGGATTACCCGCATCTTCAGGTTGGCCGGGGTCGGAATTACCAGCGTCCTCAGGCTCGCCCGCATCTTCAGGTTTGCCGGGGTCGGAATTACCCTGTTTCTTAGGGCTCACATCGGTAAATTCCTTATCTGGTCCACTTTCGGATATCTGTGGTTGAAGTATATACTTGCCACTATTTCCAGCCTCATGAACTGTGATATCAAAGACGAAGTTTACCAGAGAATCGTTTACAGAGAATGGCTTGCTGATATGTAGTTTGCCGCTGGGAAGTTTAACCGCTACTGTCTCATTCCCAACTAGATATCCCGTAACATCGCCCACGTAAATAAACAGCTTGCTGTACACGCCTGGAGTGACGTTTCCGCTCCAGATCTCAAGGGCGTTTTCACCTGTCAAGAGCCTCAGGTCGATCCCAGGTATTCCATCATCATCGGGATCGGGTATAGGGGCAAGGATTTCCCATGATTCTGAGCTGTTGCCCTGCTGGATACCTATTGAGGTGATATCTACATAGAGATGTTCGAAATCTTCGATATCATTAACCTCATCGCTTATTAGTAATCTAAAATTGGCCTGTAATACCAGCTCTTCACCGGGACCGTTTGGCGATAGCGCTGGTAGAACGGCAAAGTAGCCGATCAGCGCTATAAGTACAACTGCTATCACAGTGGAAAATGCTGGTGACCAGCGGGGCAGCATACGAAATATAGGACGTCGTATTTCTCCCCTATTTCCCACTTTGTTAATAGCGTTATTAAATCGTTGCGTCGCTATCGACTTTGCCTGTAAAGAAGGTATGAATTGAATGGGAGTCTGTATCTCAACCATAGTTCTAAGAAGAGGCTCTAATTCTTCAGCATGATTTGGATACCTAGCTAGGCAATGCTCCAGTCTATCACCACTATTAATGCGGCTGATACACTCGTCTAAAATCTCGTCGAATCTTTTACTCATCTTGCACCATTTTTAACGATTGTTCTTCATTCAATAAGTTACGCAACGCTTTGATGGCCGCGCTCTGCAGTTCACGCACGGCTCCCGGCCGTTTTTTCAATACCTGTCCTGCTTCCTCTGATGTCAGTTCACCAAAAAACCGGAGCTCAATCACCTTACGTTGGGATTCAGTAAGTCGGCCAAGTGCTCTTTTTACTCTCGTTACTTCGAATTCCATCATCGCCTCTGCCTCTGGATCTGATTCTGCTTTTATAGATACTGTATCAACCGGTACCGTCTTTTGGTTTTTTACTTTCCGATAATGATCCACGATTAAATTGTGTGCTATCCTGAATAGCCACGCTTGCATTGGCACTCCTCGTTCTTTATATGAATCCAGGGACTCAAGGGCTCTCAGGAATACTTCACCAGCCAACTCTTCTGCATCTGCTTGATTACCAAGACGAACGAAAGCATAGCGGGAAATTCGGTCGTAATAGCTTTCGTACAAAGCTGCGAGCTGAGCCTCGTTATCCCTTCGTTTTCTGCTTCTTCTATCCAATGTCTTAATACTTTATTGAAGAGGACAATTAAATTATTTAATGCCAAGTATATCATGATAACACGCACGCTTAACTACCAGTATCAAGTTGGACTACCTAACCTACTCATAAATTGTACTAGTGATATAAGTGTTGCTTATATCACCCCAGAATTCTAATTTAACAGAGTGAAGACTGGTATCTCCTTCTCTTTTTAAAACTGTAAACTATTTTGTTCCCACTTATATATAACGAAAATGCGGCAATTGTGTCAGGTTATTGGATGTGGCCTATCTGACCTTCACAATTGGGCGGAATGTTGGTCACGTTCCGTCAGATTGTGCAACAATGAAGCTATGCATCAGCGAGATAAAGTGACTAGTAGGCTTTTTGTAGCTAAGGCAGAATTGAGGTAGATTGCATAGGGAGGTGGTGGGTGTTACATGGGGGAAAAACCGATGTGACAAGTATGGTTTCTGGGGGCTAATTAATCTCGGTTAACTCTATATAATAAACCTTGCTTGGTTGTTACTCATCCTTTACTAGAGATGCATTTACCCGGCTAGTTCTTTCCTGGCTATGGTTGTGAACGAGTTGTAATAGATCTTGGAATGCACCCCTTTAGAACTGGACTATCGTCGCATACCTAAAATACTTTCTGCTTCAAGCTGAATAGACCTGGCTACATTGCAATCGAAAAGGGCTATCGGGGCAAAAAGCCGCATACGATGATCCACATGACCGAACAAGGCCGGAACGCGTTTAAAGAGTACAAGGACAGAATGCAGGAAGTATTATCTAGTCTGCCGGATTGAACCATCTGCCCATGTTTGCATGTATTGTGGGTGAGAAGAAGATCTTTCCACTCATAATACATATCACAAAATGATGTATACTCTGTGTCGCTGCGTTATTCTCCAGTCACTGCAATTAATTAGCTCCCTAAGCTGTTATTGTGAATTCATGATGTCCGGAAGAAATCAAGAACCATTGGAAATCATGCAAATCAACCAGTTCTACTAACTGGAACGTCTCTCCATATACTTGAATGCCCGCAAATGTTATTGACAGAAGTGACTTGGTGTCGTATTATATCGGCAGACGGTATAGCGGTATATGATATATCATTGACTGATATAAAGGATGACTTCAATGTTGCGAGATGATACTAGCAAATACCTCCCTCTGACTGAGTCCACATATTATATCATGCTGACTCTGGTCAAACCTCTTCACGGATACGCGGTCATGCAGAAGATAGAGGAAATCAGCAACGGCACAGTCAAGGTTGGCCCCGGGACCTTATATGGGGCGTTCACATCATTAGAGAAAGAGGGGCTGATTGTTAAGGTCAAGGAGGAGGAACGACGAAAGAGCTATGTTCTAACGCCAAAAGGGAAGAAGGTACTAATGAACCAGATAAAGCGATTGGAAATGATGACCCGAAACGGTCTATCCGTCATAGACCTGTTGTGACCGAAACCCATGGTATGAGGAGGAAGTGATGGAAGAAAATACTATCCGAAAAATCAAATGGTTTTGGCCTTGGCAGGATGAACAAGAAGAGGCATGGCTCAGGAACATGTCCCAAAAGGGTTGGCACCTATCTTCAGTAGGGTTACCGTGTATCTACAGATTTCGGGCTGGTGAGCAGCGGGATTACGTCTACCGCCTAGATTATCAGACGTTTCCAAAGAAGGATAAACAAGAATATCAACAGTTATTCCGCGATGCCGGTTGGGAGCATATTGGCGAAATGTCTGCCTGGCAATACTCCCGTAAGGAAATTAAGGAAGGAGAGACTCTGGAAATCTTCACTGATGTTGAGTCCAAAGTGACGAAGTATAAGAGAGTGCTGGCTTTTCTGGCTTTCTTCGTTGTAATTTTGATAGCGCCATTGCCTAACATATGGAGTGATCCTCCGTACTCCTGGTCCTACTCCTTGTGGATCATCCTTCGGGTCATTTCTCTTCTGGCTATGGGGGTTTTCATGTATGCCATCATCAAAATCATGCTAAGGATCGGACAGCTGAGAAAGCTTTGAAAAGGTCACTGATAAGGATATGACAATACGGACGCTTGTGTTAACTTGGGAACAATAACGGAATATTGGTAAATGGAGTGTTGCAGAAGACCGTTGCGTTTCTTGTATAATTATTCGCTAGAGAGCCTTTAGGCAAGGAGACGTATAATTCAAAGACGCAAGGAGGTTTTAGGATGTCTTGTGAAATGCCTAGATGCAAGATCACTGTACTCAAGAGGACTATCAACCAAGATTTGATTGATGAGTATTTAGTCGATGAATACAAAGGCACTGGTCTCTGCGAGTGTTTCAGAGAAGGACAGGAGCTTGTGATTGAGGACTACTCAGTAGTGCCTGAGGGTTTCTGTGCGACGATGACCTTTCCAATCGGGTAAGGAGTCTGGCAGAGATCTATGAGATTCCAATCTACTGCCTCGCTGAGCACCTGCTACAGCTGGGCCTGGCCCACATGGCCGTCGAATTGAGAGACAATCCTGAAAGCTTCAAGCAGGTTATGAAGGAGCATCAGGATCACCTGGTCGACTACCACCTACTTGTGAAAAAGCTGGGCGAGGATCAACATGAGCGTGAACTCGTCGCCCAACATGCCGAGCTCACCCCGGAACAAAAAGAGCAGGTCGAGGCAGTTATCGATTTGGTCAAGAAGATGAGCGAGGAGGGCATGCCCCACCCAATAGTCATGAAGGCAGTGGAAATAGTGGCAGCGAGGTTAGACGAACGACGGAAAAAGGTAGAGAATATGCGGTAAACCCAGTCGGCAGTTGAGCTCTAACCCAATGGTACACTCTTTAATGAAACACGTAGCACCCTGCCGCCATGCGTCATTAACGCTCCACCAGCAGCAGCCGAACTGTGGCGAGACTTTTTTTATGAAGCACTAAATGAGCTAGCAAGAATCGATTTTACTATCTATGGTCGGGGTGGGCGGGTTCGAACCGCCGACCTCATGGTCCCAAACCATTCCTGCATAGATGTGTGTGAATCCGGCGACACTCATATGGATTATAGAGACACCCTGTGCATACCCCGTAATTCGATCATTAGTGTTGATGTTCTGGGGGAAGTTGAAATGTGGTAGCAGGAGGGCCATGTTCTTGCCTGCCTTCGCATATACAAAGCTTTTTAAAGATATATTTTTAAAAGGTAGGAAAACTGCACTTTATGGGACAATTCGGCTACAAATGCTAGCTTAAAAGGGTGGAGTCGCTGCCTAATTACGCTAATTTGGTATCTGGATCGGCGCACAACAGCTTTGGGGGTGGAGACCCTGCTTAATTAGCAAGGGAGATAGCCTTCTATATAGCTTAGGAAAAACAAGGTAGTGAGTCGAAATCGCATTTTTAGTCCTCTGTAGATACAAAACATTGACTCACTGCCTTCTGATTATGGTGTCAGGTCCCTCTTTTTCACCAGTTATTAGCAACCATTTACAATAGTTCCACATTTGACTACGATGTGCTCATCAGGAAACAAACACCGGTTATGGTAAGGCAGCGGCGTTAATGTGATTCGCGATCCCCCCTGCCATTGCTTCTTGACAGCGCATTGGGGAGATGGTATATTCCCCCTACACCTAAGGTAACTCCTATCCGAAGGCTAGTTTCGTATCATATTACCTTATCAGGCATTCCCCAGCGAAAGGAGGTATAGATGGGAACCCATAGAGGAAAGATCCTGGATGTCAATTTAAGCACCGGAGCCGTCAAGACCACGAAAATGGAAGAGGATGTGCTGCGAAAATTCATCGGGGGCAGTGGGTTGGCGGCCAAACTGTTTTTTGACCGCGTTCCCCCAGATGTTGAGCCATTGTCCGATAAGAACGTACTCTTTCTGATAGCTGGTCCGCTGTCAGGGACTAACTTTCCCACATCGTCACGCCTTGTGGCAGCCTTCAAATCACCTCAGACCGGCATCTGGGGGCAGGCCTCAGCTGGAGGTAGCTTTGCTGCCGAGATGAAAAAGGCAGGCTACGACGGAATCGCGATATCAGGTGCCTCAAGCAAGCCTGTCTACCTGGTGATTGAGGATGACAAGGTGGAGATCAAAGACGCCGCCGACCTTTGGGGCAAGGACTGTTACGAAACGACCGACATCCTCAAAGAGCGGCACGGGGCGAAGGCGGACATGCTGGAGATTGGTACGGCGGGTGAGAACCTGGTGAAGTTCGCCAGCGTATTGAACGGCAAGTGGGGCTTCATCGGCCGCTGCGGTGGGGGAGCGGTGATGGGCTCCAAGAAGCTGAAGGCGGTCGTCATCCGTGGCACCGGTAAGGTTGAGCCGGCTTTCCCCGAGGAGTATGCCAAAATACGTAAGACCGTTCTGAAAAAGATCAAGGAGAGCGTCCAAACGCAGTTCATTAATTCTGCCGGCACAGCCGTGGCTATAGAGGTTAACGCCTTTACCGGTGTCCTGCCGGTGAAGAACTTCACCGTGGGGGACGGTAGTGCCTTTGGGCCCAAGCTAACTGGCACCGTTATTACTGCACAGTATCTGATCAAGCCACATGCCTGCATAACCTGCCCCATTGCGTGCAAGAGAACTGTCAGGGTAGCAGAGGGACCCTACGCGATAGAGGAAGGGCCCGGACCTCAGTATGAGACAGTCTCTGCACTTGGAAACCTCCTCATGATTGACGACCTGGCCGCGGTACTCAAGATGGGCGAGACGGCTAATAGATACGGCGTGGACACCATTAGCTGCGGCGGTACCATCGCCTTTGCTATGGAGTGCTTTGAGAAAGGCATTATCACCTCTAAGGATCTCGATGGTGGCCAGTTGAGATGGGGAAATCCGGATGATGTTCTGGCAATAATGGAAAAGATCGCCAAACGCCAGGGCTTCGGCGACGTGCTGGCGGAGGGCAGCCGAAGCGCTGCCAAGAAGATCGGCAAGAATGCAGAGGACTATACAGTAGAGATCAAGGGTCTTGAGTTACCTCAGTACGACCCTCGGGGGGCCCACGGACATGGCCTGAGTTTCATGACGTCAAACCGTGGTGCCTGTCACGTCGCATCTACCATAGGCTCGGTCGAAAATAACTGGGTATCCACCTGGTCAGATGTTGGTATAACTAGCGGATATGATCCCAAGGCGGACGAGGGCAAAGGTGAGTTGAACGTTACATGCGAAAGCCTGGACATGTTATCAAATTCATCGACGCTGTGCCGATTCTCGCTCATGGCCATGGCTATTACCGATCTGGCCGAGGCGCTGAAGGCTGCCACCGGCTTTGACTACGACCTCGACGAGATCATGGAATGCGGCGAACGAATCTGGATGCTACAAAGAGGTCTAAACAACCTCATGGGCGTCACGGCTGCGGATGACCGAATGCCCAAGCGAATTCTGACTCCTCACACTGATGGTCTGGCTGCGGGCTCGGTGCCCAACGTAGAACTCATGCTCAAGGATTACTACAAGGCAAGGGGACTGGATGCCAACGGTCGTCCATTGAAGGAGAAGCTAAACAGTTTGGGGCTGTCCGATCTTGCTGCGAAGCTTCATAAGTAGCGGCTTTCTCGCCATGAGAGTGGCCCGTGAGGTGGTTGAGGGTCCTTGCTCCTTCTCCTACAGAGGGAGATGATTCGAAGAGTGAAGAAATTGTGGGCGGGTAATCGGCGTAGCCACGATTTCCCACGGAGGCTATCTTGAAGGCGCTGGTTACTGGTGCTACGGGATATTTGGGGAGCCATATTGTTGAACGCTTGCTAGAGCAGGGACATGAGGTGCGTGCCCTGGCCCGCAAGACATCCGACATACGTCACTTAAAGACCACCGGGGCTGAGATCGTCTTCCACGACATTGAGGATTACGATAGCCTCGTCCCTGCGGTCGACGGGGTGGATGTGGTTTTCCATGCTGCGGCTAGGGTGATGCCGGGATGGGGGGTGTGGGAGGATTTCGAGAATTGCATCGTTAGGGGCACCGAGAATATGCTTAAAGCCAGCGCCGAGGCCAAGGTCTCTCGCTTTTTGTATGTCAGCTCCGTCACCGTGATGGGCAGGGCGGCTTTGGTCGATACCCCTGCAGCCGAGACCGCACCATACGACCTTGAATTCAATCGCGACACCTACTATGACTGGGCCAAGATGAAGGGCGAGCAGTTGGCTATCGACTACCACAAACAGGGCAGGCTCCCGGTCACCGTGGTCCGCCCGGGTATGGTTTATGGGACCCGTTGCCGACTCCTCACCGACCGGGTCTTCCGTTACACCAAAATGCCTATCGGGGTGTGGCCGGGAAGGGAGAATGCCAGAACGGCTCTGGTATACGTAACCGATGTTGCCGATTGTATCATTCTGGCAGCCACTAATGAGAAGGCTGTTGGTCAGGTCTACAACGTCGCCTCCCCAGAGGAGGGTCGGTTTCGAGACCTCATCGCTGCCATGTGCCGGGCCGCGGGCAAACCAGTGCCCCTGCTGACCATTCCCGTAAGTTTGCTCTACGCCACGGCTGGGGTGCTGGAGTTGTGGGCCAGGCTGTGGCGAAACAGGAACCTCCCGTTTCTCACCCGCTCCGATGTGCGGTTTCTCCGCGAGGGGATGCACGTTGATGGCTCCAAAGCCATGAGGGAGCTGGGGTGGGAGCCCAAGGTCTCATTGGAGGAGGGTTGTCGGCACTACGTCCAGTGGCGGCAGGATCAGAAAAGGAAATGATCGACAGGCACCCGGCGGGATGGGGCTTGGTGAAAGTGGAGTCATGGAGTATTCATCTAAAGCGCTCTACGATTCTTACCCCGACGGGGGAAAGAGTGACTTCTTCGCCGCCTATATGTACCTGAAGTATATCGACCACTTTATCCACCATGCGCTCACCTGATGGGGCGCGCCGATGCGATCGAAGGTGTCATGGCATGGCTGGAACGGCGGACGCCAGAGTGGAAACTCAGCGTAAACGACGACTGGCCTGAGTGGCCGAGATAATATAATTGACAGGTGATGGCAAACTAACGTATCTTATGGGTTTGGAAAACTGAATAAAAATATTTAGGAGGTGTTTTTTAATGGTTGGGATAACATCGTATGGTGCCTACATCCCGTGGCACCGGATAGACCGGCAGAATTTCCTTAAAGCCTGGGGGGGCTTTGCCATGCCCGGAGAGAAGGCGGTGGCCAGCTACGATGAGGATAGCCTGACCATGTCTGTAGAGGCAGCCATAGACTGCCTGAGAGACACAGACCCGCATACGGTGGACGGTCTCTTTTTCGCCACTACCACCTCCCCCTACAAGGAGAAGCAGTGCTCGGCCTTGATAGCTATGCCACTGGACATGCGTAAGGATATCCGGACTGCCGATATAACTACCTCGCTGCGCTCGGGTACAACCGCCGTGGGACTGGCTTGTGATACTATTAAAGCCGGTACGGCAAGCAGCATCCTGGTAACCGTGGCTGACAGCCGCATGGCGGCCCCGGGCGGCATGATGGAGCAGGGCCTGGGTGACGGCGCTGCTGCCCTTCTTCTGGGTAAGGATAATGTCATTGCCGAGATTCAGGAGTCCTATTCTATCTCTGATGAGCTGGCGGGGACGTGGCGGTCTGAGAGCGATACCTTCGTGCGCTCGTGGGAAGACCGTATGATACTGGACGAGGGCTATTCCAAGCTTCTCCCCGAGGCCATATCCGGACTGATGAAGAAGTGTGGTCTCTCGCCTGGAGACTTCGCCAAGGCGGTTTTCGATCCCTCCGGCGATGTGAGAAGGCACGGGCGGGCAGCGGCGGCGCTGGGGTTCGACCCCTCTCAGCTCCAGGACCCGCTCAGCGTGTTTATGAATGTGGGTATCACCGGCTGTGCAATGGCCCCGATGATGCTGGTAAGTGCTCTGGAAGAGGCTAAGCCTGGAGATAAGATACTCTTTGCCGGCTATGGAAACGGTGTAGACGCATTCCTCCTGGAGGTAACCGATGCCATAGAGAAGCTTGGGGAGCGCCGCGGGATGAAAAGCCATTTGGAGTCTAAGCACATGCTGGAAAACTATAACGACTATCTGCGCTGGCGCGAGCTGGTTCCTCTGGAGATGGCGAGGAGGCCCGAAAAGCAGCACATCCGCTTATCGGCCATATGGCGGGAGAGGAGGGTGCTGCTGGGACTCTGGGGCGTCAAGTGCAGGCGCTGCGGCACCCCGCAGTATGACAACGGTGCCATGAGCACGTCACCCATCCGCGTGTGTGCCGAGTGCCAGGCTCAGGATGATTTTGAGGACTATAACTTTGCCGGGAGGAAAGCCAAGGTCTTCAGCTTCACCCATGATCAACTGGCCCAGGTCGCCGATCCCCCCGCATCAGTTGTGCTGATCGACTTTGAGGGCGGTGGTAGGGCTTTCTTCGATCTCACCGACCGGGACCCGGACAAGATTGAGGTGGGGATGGAGGTGGAGATGACCTTCAGGAAGATGCAATTCGATCGGGGTATCACCAACTATTTCTGGAAGGCCAGGCCGATAAGGTGTTAAAGGAGGTAAGAGATGTCAGGGAGCATTAAAGACAAAGTCGCCATTGTAGGTATGGGCTGCACCAGGTTTGGTGAGCTATGGGATAAAGGCCCCGGCGACCTGATTGTGGATGCGGTGAGCGAGGCCTACGCCGATGCCGGCGTTGAGGCTAAAGATATCGAGGCTGTGTGGGTGGGTAACCTTTTCAGTGGAATGGGGGGTCGCTCCGTCAGCGAGCCGTTGAAGCTGCAGTACATTCCTGTTACCCGGGTAGAGAATGCCTGCGCCTCTGGCCACGAGGCGATAAGGGGTGCCTCCTATGCTGTAGCCGCCGGTGTTTACGACGTTTGCATGGCGGTGGGTTTCGAGAAGCTGAAAGATGCGGGTATAAGCGGCCTGCCGGGAATGGAGAATCACACCAACACCCACTATCAGTCGAGCCCGCCCGGGATGTTCGCCATTATGGCTACCACGTACTTTAACCGCTATGGTTTGAGCCCCGAAGAGGGTAAGACCATGCTGGCCAAAATCTCGATTAAGAGCCACCATAACGGCTCGCTGAATCCCAAGGCCCACTACAGGCGGGAGCTAACCCTGGAGCAGGTGTTAACTGCACCCATCATCGCCTGGCCGCTGGGGCTCTTCGACTGCTGTGGCGTCTCCGACGGCGCTGCCGCTGCTATCGTCACCCGCGCCGATATGGCAAAAAAGTTCCGCCCCGACCCGGTGTATATAAAGGCCCTTCAGATAAGCGCTAGCCCCACATCGGGCCGTATGACCTCGGAGTATGACTACACCCATGTCGAGGAGGCCTACCGTGCCGGCGTGGCTGCCTACAAAGAGGCGGGGGTCAAGGAACCGCGAAAGGAAATAAGCATGGCAGAGGTCCACGACTGCTTCTCTATCACCGAGGCAGTCGCTATGGAGGACCTCCAGTTCAGCCCCAGGGGGCGGGTGAAGGAGGATATCGAAGCGGGCACTTTCCACCTCGATGGTGAGTTGCCAGTGCAACCAGATGGAGGGCTCAAGTGCTTCGGACACCCTATAGGCGCTTCCGGCATAAGGATGACTTACGAGCTCTACCTCCAGCTCCAGGGCAGGGCTGATAAACGCCAGATAAAAGACCCCAAGCTGGGTCTGGCCCACAACATGGGGAACGAGCCCTATGCACCGGTAGTCAGCGTATGCGTTTTCGGGCTTTGACCAGGTGGAAGTAGTTGTTAGTGACCCCGTCGGGGAGGTGGATGGCACAGGGAAGTCCACCCGTCCTGCTGATGCGGTAGTTAAAGCGATTAAGGATGCGGGGGTTGACCCCCAGGATATCCCGGCAGAATGGTTGGGAAACTGGAAGGATAAAGCATATCTACTTGACTACAGTATGTAATACCATGGCCGCTGGCACTACTGAGGTCGCTCGGAATGCTATAGCCATTATGGGATTGGGGCTGCCAAGAGAGCCTAAAAGAGAACCTAAGCAATTAATCACCATAAAGGGGGAACTATATGGATCTGGCTTTTAGCGAAGAACAGGAAATGCTGTCCAAGTCGGCTCGTGACTTCCTGGCTAACAAATGCCCTAAAACCCTGGTTCGGGAGATGGAGGAGGATGAACGAGGATACCCCCCTGAGCTTTGGAAGGAGATGGCTGATCTGGGCTGGCTGGGACTTCCTTTCCCTGAGAAATATGAGGGTGGAGGATTCAGCTTCCTCGACCTGATAGTGCTCCTAGAAGAGATGGGGCGCGCTTGTCTTCCCGGCCCCTTCCTCTCCACCGTAGTCCTTGGCGGTTTACCCATCCTTGAGTGGGGGGGAGAGGAGCAAAAGCAATATTTCCTGCCCAAGATATGTAAAGGAGAGGCAATCCTCACTCTAGCTCTTACCGAACCCAGCGCCAGGTATGACGCTGCCTCTATCCGGACTTCGGCTACACCCGAAGGAGATGACTATCTCATAAGCGGGATAAAACTCTTCGTTCCTGACGCCCACATTGCAGACTGGATAATTTGTGTCACCAGGACAGCAGAAACAGCCAAACCTGAAGAAGGAATCACTCTCTTTATGGTAGATGCCAAGAGCCCTGGGATAAGCATCCTGGTGCTTAGAACCATTGCTGGAGACAAGCAGTGCGAGCTGACCCTGGAAAAGGTGAGAGTACCTCGGGGAAATATCTTGGGTCAATTGGGTCAGGGCTGGGAAATGGTGCAGCGGATTATGGAATGGGCAGCGCTTGCCAAGTCCGCAGAAATGGTAGGTGGGAATCAGCAAGTCATGGAGATGACCATTGATTATGCCAAGGAAAGGATACAGTTTGACCGTCCCATTGGCAGTTTCCAGACCATCCAGCATTATCTAGCTGACATGTCCATCGATGTCGATAGCGCTCGAGTCAGTTTATACAAAGCGGCATGGATGCTCAGTGAGGGGCTCCCCTGCACCAAGGAGATCTCCGTTATCAAAGGATGGATCAGCGACGCCTATAGAAGGGTGGCTACTCAAGCACACCAGATCCACGGCGCAATCGGCTTCACCAAAGAGCACGACCTGGAGCTTTACTTCAGGAGGGCAAAGGCTGGGGAGGTATTCTTCGGGGATGCCGATTATCATCGCGAGATTGTAGCCCAACAACTGGGGCTCTAGGCCAGCGAAAGGAGTGTTATGGACTTTCTTATCACTGAAGAGGAGAAGGCCTTCCAAAAGGAGGTAAGGGATTTCATTGAGGAGGTGTTTCAGGAGGTGCTACCTGCTGATTGGCAGGGGGTAGACCCTGGACCTGAAGAGGAGGAGAGGGAGGAGGTTTATCCGCTTGCCGTGGAGGTATGGCGCAGGCTGGGGGCTAAAGGTTGGATAGGGTTGGGCTGGCCCAAGGAATATGGAGGTCAGGGATACTTGGCGAAGGACTGGATCCTTAAGGAGGAGCTAATCTACCAGGGGGTACCGGGGATGGACCCTGCCGTCGTTCAAGGCGACCTGATTTTGGCGTTCGGCACCGAGGAGCAAAAGAAGAGATTCATCCCTCCCATTGCCCGCGGAGAAGTAAAATATGCCATAGGGATGAGCGAGCCCAATGTCGGCTCAGATATGTTCGCACTTCAATTGAAGGCCGTAGAGGAAGAAGACTGCTATGTCCTTAATGGACAGAAAACCTGGAACAGCGGTATCCACCGTGCCGACTGGTGCGTGGTTTATGCTCGAACTGACCCTAACGCCCCCAAGAAGCATCTGGGGATCAGCGTTTTCATTATCGATCCCAAGAGCCCGGGGATTACCATGCGCCAAATAACGCAGATGACCGGGCTTGGCGCCTTTTGTGAGGTCTTCTATGACGATGTCAGGGTTCCCAAAGAGAACCTTCTCGGGGAGAAGAACAAAGGGAAGGATGTAAGTATGCATGCCTTCGCTATTGAGAGAACCTACGGGCTCGTCATCCTCCACAATGCCAGGAGATACTTTGATCAGTTGGTGCAGTATTGCAGGGAGACCTACACCAATGGGCAGCCTTTGGCCAAGGATCCTGTCATTCGGAATAGACTGGCTGAGATGGCTATTGAGATCGAAGTAGGGTGCAACATGGGTGAAAGAATAAACTGGATGACAAGCCAGGACATGCTCACTGTGCTCCCGAGCTGCCAGAATAAGATCTATGGCGCCTGTGTTGCTCAGAGGGTGGCCAGTCTGGGAATGCAAATCCTTGGGCTCTATGGGCAGCTGGATGAGAAATCCAAGTGGGCGCAGCTGGGGGGCAGGATGAGGCATATGTATCTAAGCTCAAGGGCTTGGAGTCTTGCCGGTGGCACCAGTGAGATGTCCAGGAATATTATCGCTGGAAAATACGGACTAGGATTGCCCAGCTAAGAACTGCCAGGGAGGGCAATGGGCTTCCGCTTTACTGAAGAGGAGGAAGCCTTTGTCTTAGCGTTCTTGCCCTCAAGGAAGCCATTGGTATAGGGATAGTCGAAGTAGTTGAGGATATCCTCGCGCCAGGTTTGCAGTGTGGTTTCTCCCCAAGATACAAAGGTCGGTGGGTGCTTTC
>DATKYK010000015.1 GCA_035528575.1 Dehalococcoidia bacterium
AAGTGACGGCGGTTATAGAGGCCGGTCAGCTCATCGGTTAGGGATAGCTCTTTTGTTCTCTGGAGCAGCAGGGCGTTTTCTATGCCCACTGCTATCTCGGTGCCGATTGCTGAGAGCAGGTCCAGCTCATCGGGGCTGAACCGGTGCTCGCGGCGGTCGGCGATTACCAGTGAACCCAGTGGCGTGCCCCTGGACCAGAGGGGTACCGTGACGTATGCCTGCAACCCATCCTTTTTCATTGCGGCTATAACTGTGTCGAGATTAGTCTTTTTGAACACCTTTTCCAGTTCAAGGACGGGCTGATGGCACTCAATCGCCAGCTTGATTTCCTCGTCATCCAGCTTCATGAGTCCGATGCTGCCAATACAATCCTGGGACAAACCGCTGTGTGCCTTGAGGGTGAGCGTACCAACCTGCATGTCTGAGAAGTAGATGTAGCCGACATCGGTATTCATTACATCGAGCGTCGCTTTTAAGCTCTGGTTTAAGAGCTTATCCATGTCGAGGGAACGGCTTGCCGCCTGGGCGACGGTATAGAGAGCGTGCACCCTCCTGGCGTAGCGCTCGACCTCCTGCTCCGCCCGCTTGCGCTCGGTGATGTCGCGGGTAATGCCGCGGAAGCCGGCAGGATCACCGTTGGGGTCAAACCTCAGTGATATGGATGCCTCAACGAACCTCTTGGTTCCATCTTTCCTGATAATCTCCCAATCGAATGCTTTGGCCGGTTGCTCGGTCCGGTATACGTTGTTAAAAATTTTATATAATGCCCTGGCGGTCTCCCTATCCATAAACTCACGGTTATTCATGCCTATCAATTCATCTCTCGGATATCCAAGAATGGTGCATAATGAATCATTGAAAAAGGTTAAGTTTCCAGTAATATCAATCTCGAAATAGCTGTCCTCTATGTTCTCGAGGATCGTTCGATATTTCTCCTCGCTCTCCCGCAGCGTGTCCTCCGCCCACCTGCGCTCGGTTATATCGATGAACAATCCAGTAACGCCGATTACACGATTCCCCTCAAAGACGGGATGGTTGGAAGAACGCACCCAGCGGATTTCACCTGACTTGGTCACAACCCGAAACTCACCTGTCGTGGTATTTCCGGAGAGGGTGTTCATGAAACCCTCTATAGCGGATTGAAAGTCCTCCTGATACATGAAATCGGCGAATGAGTTGCGACTCAACTCGGAAGGAGTGTATCCCAGGACTGATTCAATCACGGGGCTAATATATGTAATTACTCCGCTCGCATCTACTGAGTAGATGACATCGCTTATGTTCTCCACCAGGTCTCGGTACTTTACCTCGCTCTCCCTAAGCGCCTCCTCCGCCTGCATGCGCTCGGTTACGTCACGGACTATGGCAACGAATCCGGTGGGATTTCCCGGCATATCACGCATCACGCCGATGCTTAGATCAGCATCGTATACTCTACCATTTGTGGGAGAGACATTATAAAGCATCCCTTCTGCGCTGGTTTCCCTTTTAAGTACCCTCTCACCTATATCTATGGTCTTATCACGGTCTTTAGTCGATAAAAGACGCAAGCCATCTTGACCAACAAGCTCTTCCCTGCTCAACCCGGACATGGAAAGTAATGCCTGATTCACGTTTACAATTATTCCTTTCAGATCGGTGATGACAACCCCTTCGCTCATGGATTCAAATATAACGCGCAGTTTCTCCTCGCTCTCCCTCAGCTCCTCCTCCCCCCGCTTGCGCTCCTCCTTCGCCTGCTCCAACTCGGCGATTCGCTGGCGCATTTCTGCCAGTTCATTTACAAGGTGTTCTTTGATCTCCGTCTGCTTTTTCATTGGCTTACTTATCATGTCTGCGCTCGATGTCCTTATATCTGTATAGTACCTATCGGCTAACCTTGCTCGCCTCGCTCTTAATTCTTTCTATGTCTTCCGGAGTGAATAATCTCCATCCCCTTCTGTCTTTAATAGCCATATCCTCTATAACTCCCTCCCTGAGCCAGCGGAAGAAGGTAGCTTGGCTTATGCCCGCCAGCTTGCAGGCTTCTAAAGTCCGGAAGTAAGTTTGACCGTTAATCATTGTTGGCATGTCTAGTACCCTTAACCTATGTTAAGATAGCTTATTTGTTTCCAAAAAAAACTTCTTACGGGAAAGGCTGTGACTAACTCATTCTCCTGCAGCCTGGCTATCCTGGCTTTACAGCCTTAGATCCGTGGCTTTGCGTTACCACCTTTCGTCGGTTTTGTTATTATCGAAAATTTTCAAACAGCGTTTTGTCTGTCTGCTCTACTATATAATATTATAGCAAAATTGTTATTTATACCATAGGTTTATGTTTTTGTCAAGTGATTATAGCCGACGGTACTCTTGCGTACAGGTTGGCATAACATGAGGGCAAATGTTATACTCGTGTTAAGGTCAGGGGTATATGACTGTAGTGATAGAGATATTTACCAGTATTGGTTTTTATATTTTATCAAAGGTATGGGGGCGGATGGCTAAAGAACTATACGCCCAAGCCATACAGGATATTTTGGAGAATTGTAAGATTGATGGTTTATTTAATCCTATCCACGACATAGGTCATGTTTATTGGGCAATTAAAATTCATACAGGCAAGACAAAATGGTATTTAAAGTATATAAATACAAATAGAGAGGATTTTAAAATATCATGTCTTGTTAGATATACTAATGATAGAGGTGATGACTATAGTTCAGATGCATACGAAGTTAGTAATGGTTGGGGTAGGAAGAAATCTGAATTTAATATACAACAAAACTCAACCATAACTATAGCTATAGTAAGGAGCAAATATAATGCCTTTCTCTATCCACTCTCACGTAGTTTTGCCGATAGTGCTTTAGATTTTGATTATAATATAACTCTTATTTTCCGTATATTATTAAATCAAAAAGATGTAATACCAGAAAGCACTAAGAATATATTTTATATACGAAATGGCGAGTTAAATGTTTTGTAAATTCTGCAAATCACCTAGTACTACTAAATACGGCTTTACGGCTGGCACTCAATATTACTGGTGCAAAGCGTGTAAGCGTAAATTCGCTGGCACTCTAGCACCGGAGGGGATGCGGTTCACTACTGAGACAATCGGTGAATCACTAGGACTATTCTATGATGGGCTATCGCTGGCAGATATTAGCAGACACCTTGTCGCTACTGAGGGAATCATTGTTGACCCTGCTACAGTATGGCGATGGATTATTAAGTATTCCAAGAAATCTGAGAGCATCTTGAATAAATTAGAGGTTAAATCATCGTGGCGATGGGTAATTGACGAAACTATGATTTCAGTAGCAGGGGGAAAACTCTGGCTATGGGATGTTATCGATTCAAGGAGTCGCTTCTTACTAGCTACACATATAACTAAAAGCCGTGATATGCGGTCTGCCGTAGCGGTATTGTCTGAAGCGTACAATCGTGTAATAGGTCTACCTAAACAGATAGTATCGGACGGTATGCCTGCATATCCAGATGCAATTGAGAGAGTATTTGGTGCTGATAGTGAGCATATAAGGGCAAAGGGGCTTACAGCAGAGGTAAATACCAATATAATCGAGAGATTTCAAGGAACGGTCAAGGAGAGAACGAAGGTTTTTAGGGGATTAAAGACATTGGAATCTGCCATAGCTATCTCTGAAGGATTTATTATTCACTACAATTTCCTGCGACCCCACATGACATTGAAGGGTAAAACGCCAGCAGTATATGCTGGAATAAAATTACCGTTTAGCACATGGATAGGATTAGTGGAATATTTAGGGAGGGATATTTAATGTCCTTACTTCTACTTGTTTAGGCATTAATAGTTATTCAGTATAAAATTTGACCTCAAGACACTTCAATATTTTCTTTACGGTTTCAACTTCTGGCAGGTCATTTAACTTGACCCCTTCGCTTACCGCAAGCAAATCAATCCCTATCGGCAACCCAGGGTTAAGGGTATAATCAATAAGGCGGTTATCATCGAGTTCCTTTGTATACCCGACAGGCTCATCTATAAACTGAATATAAACGGCATCAGCTACTGGATCACTTTCTATGTGTAACATATTTGGCTTCATATTTAGCTCCTTTACCCTTTTTAACTAAAGGTAAATACATCAATTACAATAATTTTAGCAGAGGTGTCTTTCGTCTTAACCTTCATATTTCGACCATCCGGTAATTTACATACCCAAGCCGTTACACCCCTAACTTCGTATTTGTCGTTATTGTGTGACCTACAAAACGAGACATGGGTTTCTGTAAGACCCCGAGCATGCATTCGTGACCGTGCATAAGTAGTAAAATCAAGAGGTTTTTCAGGTGCCATAATCCTTTCATTCCCCCCCCCATTACAGTAACCATTTTATTCCCTGACACTCACCAAGTGCCCTTGACAAAGCACCTTCAATTAGTTTATGTTTATTTAATGGTAGTTATGGTTAGGGGTTTTAATTTGACAAGTAGCGTTCGGAATGACGACAGCTACCATTTTACCATCCACTCCAATTTATCAAACTACTGTTATTTAGTATAACACATTTGTCAAGTATTTCGTAGGGGTTAGCAACTAAACTTATAAAAACAACCTAAATGCAAGAGAACCTAGCCGACAGTTCTTTTGTATTGGTGTTGACATAAGTATTCGGTACGGGTAAACTATCCCTGAATACCCAAGCGATGGTATGGCACATTGATAGAGCTTGGCGAAGCATAGGAGCCTCAGTAAATGAGTTATCGCCAAGCGTAATTAAGCAGGTTCCCCACTCAAGGGGTCTTATTTGGATGCCAGTAAAAACGCTGCGATAGTAAAGGCTGAAGAAGCTGTCTTGTGTCCATCTAAATTATGGAGAAGGGGGGAGCAATGGGAACTCCTGTGGAGTTTTCCAAGTACGTAGAAGATGCAGCTTGGATGATTCAGAATGGTAAGTGCGGTGCTTGCGGGAAGAAGTTATCCTCCTGGAAAAAGAACCGTGGTACTTGGGGCGCTTGGCATCCTCACCATCGCATGCCTGTTCAATCGGGTGGTTTGGGAACCCTCGACAATTGTGTCCTTCTCTGTATAAATCCTCCGAACTGCAACCTTTATGTCGGGCATCAGGGGAATTACAGGAAGAAGTCTGTTGTTACAAAAAGGCGCTTCACCCATCGATATTATTAGATTTAAGATTATTGGTTCTCATATTTAACCCTCTTGCACTACATCCTTCCAACTCTTATTCCTCCAGGTCTATCTCTCCATACATTGATTTTGTCAGTTTAATATCCATCTTATTCTTCTTTATTTGTGTTCGCTTTGCTTCACGTTCTAACTCTTTATCTGCACCACGCAAACTCCTAATTGCTAAATGCTGTTGCCATATAACTGCTCCCAGAGAAATCTAAAAATCGTGAACCCAATCATTGCCCAATATTGCCAAGCTAGCCCCTACACATCCCACCCCTCAGCATCTGCCACCAAAGTCCCGTATGTAGCAGCAAATCCCATTACTACACCCATTGTCTTCAGAATTGACCACAATAGCTTCATTGTTACCCTCCAAGCACAGCTTGCCCAGAGGATAGCATCTATTCAACATCAATGCAAAAGCCCCCTTTATGCTTAAAAATAATGTGCCTAATCAACCATAAATGAACAACCTAGCCGCCGGGCGCATAAGTGACACCTCACCGCTGGCACACTATCGCGGTCACTATGCGTGTCCTGATCTTGGACGAATAGATCTCAATCTCAGGGATGGGGTTGCTTCGCCTGCGGCTGGCAATGACAGGGGTCCGAGTATCCGCTCTGCCCTACCCGCAAATCAGCCATTAGCCAATAACCTAATACGACATGGGTGAAGTTGCTGTAGCACACTGCTATTGACAAATCGCGGGAAGCATGGTAAATTTAAGTGTAAATAGGTGTAAATAAGATAAAATTATCATATCATGTGTGGAAGTATTTAAGGGGGTTGGTTTTATGAGCGATTTAATGACTACCAAGGAAGCGGCGGAGTATCTAAAACTGAACTATATGACAGTGTATAAATTGTCGCAGAGAGGCCGCATCCCTGCATCCAAGATAGGGGGGAACTGGAGGTTCCGCAAGGACCTGCTGGATGACTGGATTGGCAAACAGGCGATGGTGGTTGAGGGCAATGTGCTCGTCGTGGATGATGACCCGGCAATACTAGAGGTGATTAGCGAGGTTATTACAAGGAAAGGGTTTAAGGCAGTGTGCGTGGGTAGTGGGGAGAAGGCCCTAGAGGAGTTGGATAAGCAGCGCTTCGATTTGATTTTCCTGGACCTGGTAATGCCGGGGATAAGCGGCGTGGAGGCCCTCTCTGCGATAAAGGCAAAGGATGATAAAGCCGTGGTGGTAATCGTAACCGGTCATGGGGATGACCCCATAGCCCTGGAAGCAATGTCGCTGGGGCCCTTGTTTCTGATTCGAAAGCCATTCCGGGTAAGTGATATAACTGAGGTTCTCAATGCCGTGGTCAGGGTGCGGCGATGAGTTGCAGGGAAGTGGTTAGGATGGATCTGGGGCATTGAGCGCCGTTTCTATAATCGTTTATCTCTTCAACTGGGTATCAGCCAGCAGCATCCCAATCTGGTCAAATCTCACCTGATAGGTAACTCTACGGGTAATGGATACTTCCAAATGAGCACTGTCATAGAGCTCATCCGTAAGGGCAGGAATAAAGAGTTCTGGCAGAAGTACTGTGGTTTCATCGATTTTAGCGTCGGTGAGTTCGTGGAAACCCAGGGTCATATGCTCCTGGAGCAGTTGCTCGGCTGGAGGATAACAAGGTGGTGCTCTCTGTTACCGACACCGGTGCTGGCATTCCAGATGCGAGCAAAGCCAAGATTTTCGATCCCTTCTTTGCCACAGAAGGTAATTATGGTATGGGGCTGAGTATAGCCTATGGTATTATCACCAGGCATGGCGGAAGCATCGATGTGGAAAGCGGCATCGGCTAGGGGGTGAAAAGATGAAAAAGGGGTTTTCCTCAATTATGATAGGTGATAGGAAGCAGCTTGATGGATAGCTATACTCGTAACAAGAGTGAAGGTATCCCCGCTAAGGCGAAGAGGGCAGAAGGGGCTCTGTGGGGGAGCGAGGAGCTTTACCGGACCATGTTTGAAACGGTCTCGGCATCCATGATGTTGATCGATAAGGACGGTCGAATAGTCGATGTCAGTACTTATCATGTATCCAGCATCGAAAAGGGTAAGATAGCTAGGGAGGACCTGGTGGGGGAGAACATTGTAACACACCCCACCGTTGTGGATGCCGGGCTTTCCGCTGAGTATAAGAGGGTGCTTGAAGGAGAGCCTTTTGAGCAAAAGGACGTGTATTTTCCCTCCTTAATGAGGGGGACTGATGGCTATTTCAACGTGAGAGGGGTACCCCTCTTCAAGGGCGATAATGTGATCGGTGCTATCATAACGCATGAGGAAATAACCGAGCGCAGGCGGGTGGAGGACACGCTGCGGGAGAGCGAGGCAAAGCTGCGCGTTATGTTTGAGTCCATTAGCGATGGGATAACCCTGACCGATTTGGAAGGCAATATTGTGGATCAAAATGGGGCAGCACTTAACATGTTCGGGTTCATTGGGAAGGAAGAAATTGTTGGGCAAAACGGACTTGAGCTTGTTGCTGAGAAAGACCGAACCAGGGCCAGGGAGAATAACAGGAGGATATTTACAGAGGGAAGTGGTGGTACCATAGAGTATACACTTCTGACTAAAGATGGGAGAGAATTCGAAGCCGAGTATAGCGGTGCTCTGGTACGTGATAGTGAGGGAAAGCCAGTGGGATTTATAGGCGTGGCCAGGGACATCACCCGGCGCAAGCTGGCGGATAAGGCGCTTAGGGAGAGCGAGGAGAAGCTGCGCCGCTTCATGGACTCATCAACCGACTTCTACACCATCTGGGATTCAGAGCTAAACCTGATTGATCTCAATGAGGCCTGCTTGAAGTATCCGTTGGTTAATCTTCCCCATGGGGCTAAGAAAGAGGACTTCACAGGGAAAAACATGCTGGAGCTGGAACCCGGTGTTAAGCAGAGAGGCAGATATGACCAGTACCTGGAGGTTATAAGGACAGGGAAGCCCTTCATCGCGGAGGACGTTATTCCTCGTCCCAACTTTGGTGATGTATATTTGGAGGTGAGGACTTTCAAGGTAGGCGATGGCCTGGGCATCGTTACCGAAGATATAACCGAGCGCAAGCATTCAGAGGAAGCGCTGCGTCAGTCAGAGAGGCTGAGGGCATTGGGTGAGATGGCTGCTGGGATGGCTCACGATTTCAACAACATCCTGGCCATCATCCTGGGCCGAGCACAGCTGGCTCTGCAGGATGTGGAGGATGACAAGCTGAGGAAGGGCATCCAGGTTATCGAGCAGACCGCCATCGACGCAGCTATAACGGTGCGCCGCCTCCGTGACTTCGCCGGGGCCAAGGTGGGGCGCGCTTTCGAGGTAGTGGACCTGAATCGACTGGTGGAGGGTGCCTTGCAGATGGTGGAACCCCGTCGAATGGAGATGGTGGAGACGGGGGGTGTAAAGATAGAGATAGGGGCTGATCTGAATGAGGTACCTCCTGTGTCGGGCAACGACGCTGAGTTGAGGGAGGCGCTGGTCAATATCATCTTCAATGCCATGGATGCCATGCCCGAGGGGGGAAAGATCACAGTTAAGAGCGAGCAGGAGGATAGCCTGGTGGTTCTTTCGGTTAGCGATACCGGCATGGGCATGCCTGAGGGGGTAAAGGAAAGGATATTCGATCCCTTTTTCACCACCAGGGCTCCCCATGGCACCGGATTGGGGCTCAGTGTGACCTATGGAATTATTACCAGGCACGGTGGGAGCATCGATGTTGAGAGCGCGCAGGGGGAAGGCACCACCCTTTATATCAGGTTACCCGTGGCCGAGGGAGTGGAGGGGAAGCGGAGTCCGGAGGGTAAGCCTGCCGTTATCAATGGTGCTAAGATACTTCTGGTTGATGATGACGCGGAGGTAAGTGACGTTCTGGGGCTCATGCTCCAGCAGCTTGGTTGCAAGGTTAGGGTAGCTAGCAGCGGGAAGGAGGCGCTTCGCGCCTTTAAGCGTGGGGATTACGGGCTGGTAATCGCTGACCTGGGGATGCCTGACATGTCTGGGAGGGATGTTGCGAGGGCAGTTAAGGGTGCAAGGCCGGAGACGCCGGTGATACTGATCACGGGGTGGGGGGTGCAGGTAGGCCTGAAGGAACTGCCGGAAATCGATGGGGTAATTGAAAAGCCCTTTAGCAAAGATGCACTCTCAGCGCAAATAGCCAAGCTGCTGCATACCGGTAATCGCGCGGGGATTGGATGAAGGTAGACACCACGCAGGGTGCTATCACGCCCTAGAAGAACCTGTTGCACAGAGCAGGAGCTTAAATAAATTCCCTCACTAGGCTGCTAAAATCGCTATCTTAATGGCTCCACCATTATTTATGGGCTTAAGATAAGCTTTCCAATGGGCCTAAATACCCCACTATAATGAGAAGGTAATGTTTACTAACCAAGCCCGGAAGGCGAGCTCATAATATATGAGGCGCTTCTATAGCTAAGCTGACGGGGAGAGCTACAACAGGGAGGGCACACCCTCCGCGGCTTTGGTAAGCTCCATAAGCCTCTCCTCGGCATCCTTTTGCCTCTTCTTCATCATGGAGGATGATTTGGTTACTTGTTTATAAAGCTCCTTAACCCTTGATACATCTCTAAGCTGGGATAGAATAACCGTTACCGTTAAATCGCTCCTGTTTCTGGGATAGTCGCCACTTCTGAGCACGGCATCGCATGCCCTATTCCTTATAATCTCACCCATCTCTCTTACCATGGCCACATTCATCTCCCTGGCTGGAGCGGAGACCAGATACAGAGCCTTTCCCGCATCACTGGGGTCACAGCCTACGGAAAGCTCATACATTGCCTGATCGAGGGCCTCTAAACCCTTCATGGTTTCTTTCCCCTTTTTCCTGAAGCTTCGAGTCCTTTCTATGGGTAGCCTAATTGACCGCAGCGCGGAAGTACCTATACCTATCGCGGACCAGCCCTCTAACGTCTCCATTATGTCACCCGAGTCGACAGTCCTTGCTCCAATATGCTTTCGGCTTACCTCCTCACCGGCGCAGAGTAAATCGAAGAAGGGAGCCACTATTTCTTGGTTGATTCTTTCCATATGATTTACCAGGCTGACATCTTTTTTGAGGAACCGCTCGTTGTCAGCAAGAAATACTGCATCGGCAACCGAGTGGGCCGATTTAATGCAGGTGGCGGTATTGAAGACGCACCTTTCCTCCGAGGTTTCTTCGTGGATAAAAGGAAGCACGACGAGGGCATAAACCGGCTTATCCGGGTATCTTTCCTTCAGCAAATCGCACATTATAGGCAATGCCCCTGAGCCGGTGCCTCCGGCGGCGCCGGCAGTGAGTAAAAAGGCATCCGTCTCATAAAACCTCGGCCCACTCCTTACCGCGTCCAGCACCTTGTAGCCATCCCATTTTGCCAGCGCTGCTCCCACCTCATTTATCTTGCCTACCCCGTGGCCGAAGGTTCTTCCACCCCCGATAATAAGGCGATGATGGAAATCAGACTTTATGGTTTTCAGTCCGGCAAGGTCGGCTTGATCGGTATTTACCGCATAGGCGCCGTTGATTATCTGGATATGTCGATGAGACCGCGCCTTCCTGCCCATCCTTGCGAACTCATCAGCGATTCTACTGCCACACTGTCCCAATCCAACAACAACAAGCTTCATTTAATGCCTCTCTTTCTTTAAATATATCTCCTCGATTGTGCGGAAGTTTATCATGTTATTACTATCCCTGTCAACCCTAATTGACAAGCGGAGGTCGAGATTTCCCCCCGAGGCTGACAGGTCGGCCGACACTTCGGCCTAAATCGGGGTAAGAGTTTAAGTACTGGAAGCATAAAGAGGTATTGACAGGAAGCAGATAGGTCTTCATAATAGTGAACAGGAAAACATAATATAGAAAAGGCTAGGAACAAGACTAGTACGCCTCAAGGCGAGGCCCAGAGAGTCGGGGGAAGCTGGAAACCCGATGCCGGCGCTGGGGGGGAATGGCCTTGGGAGCCTCAAACCGAAAACGCTATCTAGCGAGAGTAGGCTTTGACGGAGAGGGCACCGTTATCAGAGCCCAGGGTATCCCTCGATGTAGGCCGAGTTTTTTTCGCCTCGGGGCGTACCTGATAGAGATACCCCGGTTCAGGCCGAAGTGTCGGCCCCGGGGTAATAAGGGTGGCACCGCGTGGTTTAACCTTCGTCCCTTAAAGGGCGAAGGTTTTTTCGTGTTAAAAGGGAGCCCAGTATTCCCTACGGGGGTCTGGGGGTGTCCCCCAGCTTTAAAAGTCCCCCAAGATTGGGGGATTAGGGGGTTGATTGAGACTATTTCAGCCATCTCTTTAAATAAGATATGGGAAATGGTCTAACCTTCCTATAGGAGTACCATTTATGAAATCGATTTATATAGTAAGAATAGTAGCGAGAAACGACTTGTTTCAGTTTAAAGGGCTGTAGAAATGTACTATCCAACACTTAGCGAGGTCAGAAAACTGAAGAGGCTTGGTAACCTGGTGCCGATATATCGTGAGATCGTTGCCGACCTGGAGACACCGGTCTCCGCCTATTTAAAGACCGCTCGCAGCCCGTATTCCTTCCTCCTGGAGAGCGTCGAAGGCGGGGAGCGATTGGCACGCTACAGCTTTATCGGCACTGAGCCCTACCTCGTGCTCAGGGGAGGTGAGGAAGGGGTTGACCCCTTGCTTTCAATAGCAAGGGAGCTGGACAGATACAGATTGGTTTCCGTTCCCGGCCTGCCCCCCTTCCACGGCGGGGCTGTGGGCTACCTGGCTTATGAGACGGCGAGACACTTCGAGGAGCTGTCCACCCCGGATGCTGACCCACTGAGACTGGCGGAGTCCCTTTTTATGTTTGCCGATAGTGTGCTCGTCTTCGATCACCTCACACACAAGATAAAGGTGGTGAGTCACGTTCACCTCGATGACGGCGACGTGGCGGAGGCATATAGTAGGGCGGTTAAACGGATCGATTCTCTGGTGGAGAGGCTGGAGCAACCGCTCAGGCAGGAAAGGAGCCCCCACCGGGTGCCACCTCCCCCTTCTCCTGCTACTCCCCAGCACCCCGTCTCATCCAATCTCTCCAGGGCCGAATTCGAGGCAAGGGTCGCTCAGGCTAAGGAATACATCGCTGCCGGCGAGATCATTCAGGTAGTGCTATCGCAGCGGCTTAGCAAGGCTACCACTGCCGCTCCCTTCGACATCTATCGGGCGCTGCGGAGCATCAACCCATCGCCCTATATGTATCACCTCCACCTTGACGACTGCGATATCATCGGCGCCTCGCCGGAGCTTCTGGTAAGGGTGGAGGAGGGGGTGGTTTCCACACATCCCATCGCAGGAACGCGCCCCCGGGGGGCTGATACTGCAAAAGACCAGGCTCTGGAACAGGATCTCAAAGGGGACGAGAAGGAATGTGCCGAGCACGTCATGCTGCTCGATCTGGGGCGAAACGACATCGGGCGGGTGGCGGAGCCGGGCACGGTTGAGGTTACCCAGGTCATGGATGTGGAGCGCTACTCCCATGTGATGCACCTGGTGTCTCATGTGCAGGGGAGGCTGAAGGGAGGTCTAACACAGTTCGATGCGCTCAGAGCATGTTTCCCCGCCGGCACGGTCTCAGGCGCTCCCAAGATACGTGCCATGGAGATCATTGCCGAGCTTGAGCCCGACAAGCGGGGCCCCTATGCCGGAGCGGTGGGGTACTTCAGCTTTTCGGGCAATCTCGATACGGCCATCACCATTCGCACCATCGTGATGGTCGCGGGCACCGCCTACGTGCAGGCAGGATGCGGTATCGTCGCCGACAGTGTCCCCGAGCGCGAGTATGAGGAGAGCATGAATAAGGCGCAGGCCCTCATTAAGGCCATCGAGCAGGCGGAGGGGGTATCCTAAAGATGCTGTTGCTTATCGATAACTATGACAGCTTCACCTATAACCTCTTTCAGTACCTCTGTGAACTGGGAGAGGAGGTTCACGTGGCGCGAAACGATAAAATAACCATCGCCGAGATCGGGAAGCTCTCGCCCCAGCACATCGTGATCTCTCCGGGGCCGGGCACCCCGGACCGCGCCGGCATCTCCAATGATGTCATTCGCCACTTCGGTCCCGATATCCCAATCCTGGGTGTTTGCCTGGGGCACCAGTGCGTTGGATACAGCTACGGAGCGGTCGTGACGCGGGCGGGCGAGATCAAGCACGGCAAGTCCTCACTGATCCATCACGATGGCCGGGGGGTGCTTGAGGGGCTACCCAATCCCTTCACCGCTATCCGCTATCACTCCCTGGCGGTGATGAGAGACGGCCTACCCGACTGCCTGGAGGTGACCGCCTGGACGGATAGTGGTATTATTATGGGACTCAGGCACCGGGAGTATCCGGTGGAGGGGGTTCAATTCCACCCCGAATCCATCATGACCGAGGTGGGCAAGGATATACTGAGGAATTTCTTGAGAAAGGAGAATCCCGTCCATGATTAAAGAAGCTATCGATATTCTAGTTTCAGGAAACTCGCTCACAATGGAGCAGGCGGCGGACGTGATGAAGGAGATAATGGACGGGGAGGCGACGCCGGCCCAGTTCGGTTCTTTCGTCACCGCGCTCAGGCTCAAGGGGGAGACGGTGGAGGAGATCGCCGGCATGGCACGGGTGATGCGGGAGAAGTCGGTCCCCGTATCCGTGTCCGGGCCGCTGGTAGACACCTGCGGTACGGGGGGCGACGCCTCGAAGACTTTCAACATCTCCACAACCGCCGCCTTCGTTGTCGCCGGCGCCGGGCTCAAGGTGGCCAAGCACGGCAACCGCGGGATGAGCAGCGGCTGCGGTAGCGCCGACGTGCTGGATGCGCTGGGGGTCAAGATCGAGCTGGGCGCGCCAGAGGTCGAGAAGTGCCTCGAGGATATAGGCATTGGCTTCATGTTCGCTCCTGTCTTTCACCCGGCGATGAAGTACGCCGCCCCCTCTCGGAGAGAGATCGGCATCCGTACTGTGTTCAACATCCTGGGCCCGATGACCAACCCCGCCGGCGCACAATCACAGCTGTTGGGGGTGTTCGAGGAGTCTCTTGTGATGAAGATGGCCCAGGTGCTGTGCATCCTTGGCTGCCAGCACGCCCTGGTGGTGCACGGCGAGGATGGCCTGGACGAGATCACCCTGGGGGGGAAAACCACGGTCTGCGAGCTGAAGGGGGAAGAGATTTCCAGATACTACATAGACCCGGAGGACTTCGGCTTCCCCAGGACCGGCCTATCGAGCCTGAGGGGAGGGCCACCACAGGAGAACGCCGATATACTGAGGCGCGTTCTGCGTGGCGAGAAAGGGCCCTACCGCGATATCGTGCTGGTGAACGCCGCAGCGACGCTGGTCGCCGGCGATTTGGCCAAAGACCTTGAAAAGGGCGTCCGGCTAGCCTCGGAGGCGATAGACAGCGGCAGGGCGATGGAGAAGCTCGAGGGGCTGATTACCCTCAGCCAGCAAATTTAATAACCTCGTTCGCAGCACACACGATGGCAATTTCAAGCCCCCTATCATAGAAAAGGACAATAGCCCTATAGTAGCTTCCGTTAAAGGTCGAAAGAATGATTTTGGATGAGATCGTTGAGGCAAAAGCAGAGGAACTGACGAAGCGAAAGCAAGATATGCCCCTGTCTGCGCTGGAGAAACTCGGCTTAAAAGGTTCGAAAAAGGATTTCGCCGCCGCGCTGAAGGGGGATGATATCCGGCTAATCGCCGAGGTCAAGATGGCCTCTCCATCGCGTGGGGTGCTCCGCACCGACCTCGACCCGGTTAAATTGGCCCGGATCTATGCCCAGAACGGCGCCGCTGCCATATCGGTGCTGACCGAGGAGAGATACTTCGGGGGCAGCCTGGAGCATCTTGCGGCTATCGGAGAGGCAATGGATAATATCCCGCTACTCAGAAAGGACTTCATATTCGATCCCTATCAGGTATATGAATCCCGCGCCGGCGGCGCCTCTGCCCTGCTCCTCATCGTCGCCATCCTGAGCGATAGCGAGCTATCGGAGCTCCTCTCCCTGAGCCATGAGCTTGGCCTCATGTGCTTGGTGGAGGTGCATAACCAGGCAGAGCTGGAGCGAGCCATCATGAGCGGGGCACAAATAATCGGCATCAACAACCGTGACCTCAAGACCTTTGCCGTTGACCTGGAAACCACCAGGCGGTTGCGCCCGCTTATCCCCCAAGACCGCATCGTGGTCAGCGAGAGTGGAATAAAAGATAGAGGGGATGTGCAGAAGTTGCGGCAATGGGGGGTAGACGCCATGCTCGTCGGTGAGGCGCTGGTAACTGCCGGCGATATTGATAAAAAGGTGAAGGAGCTTCTATGACCAGGGTAAAGATTTGCGGTATCACCCAAACCGCCCATGCCCTGGCGGCAGCGGATGCCGGGGCGGACTTCATCGGGCTGGTATTCGCCCCGTCCAAACGGCTGGTAGATGTGGAGCAGGCTAAGGAGATAGTGGAGGCGGTTAAGAGGCATGGAGAGAGAAAAGTCCTGACGGTAGGCGTATTCGTGAACGCCCCGGCCGCTGAGGTTAACCGCATCGCGGAATACTGCGGCCTCGATCGGGTGCAACTGAGCGGCGATGAGCCCTGGGATTACCTAAGAGACATCGAAAGGCCGGTTATAAAGGCGGTCAGGGTGAGAAGAGGGCAGAGCAGCCAGGATATCCTCGCCGAGCTGGCGCCTGGCTACCAGATGCTGGGGGCTGATCTTATCTGCCTGCTGGACTGCCATGTTGCCGGGAGCTACGGGGGCAGCGGGAAAGCCTTCCAATGGAGGGTGGCACAGGAGGCAGCACAAAGGTTCCCGGTGATTATGGCCGGCGGCCTCTCCGCGCAGAACGTGGGCGAGGCGGTGAGACTGACCCGACCCTGGGGAGTGGATGTCTCCAGCAGTGTAGAGATCGAGGGAGTAAAGGACATCTTGAGGATCAAGGCATTTATTGAGGCGGTGCGTAAGGCTGACCGAGTGCTGGTAGAGAAGCTAACATGAAGAAAACCCGTTTGCCGGATAAATGGGGACATTTCGGGCAGTTCGGCGGCAAATTTGTCCCTGAGATACTGATGGCTGCCCTGGATGGCCTGGATAAGGCCTACCGGGATGCACGAAAGGACAGCGACTTTCGAGGGCGGCTCGACGGGCTGCTCCGCGATTATGGCGGCAGGCCAACCCCCTTATATTTCGCCGCCCAGCTCAGCGAGCACTGTGGCGGGGCGCGGATCTACCTCAAGAGGGAGGACCTGGCACACACCGGCGCCCATAAGATCAATAACACCCTGGGGCAGGGACTCCTGGCGGAGCGCATGGGAAAGAGAAGAGTCGTCGCCGAGACCGGAGCGGGGCAGCATGGCGTGGCGACCGCCACCGTCTGCGCCATGCTCGGGATCGACTGCGTCGTCTACATGGGGGAGGAGGATATGCGCCGCCAATCACTAAACGTCTTCCGCATGAGGTTGCTGGGCGCCGAGGTGCGGCCGGTCTCCAGCGGCAGCCAGACGTTAAAGGATGCCATCAATGAGGCCATCCGCGATTGGGTGACCAATGTCGATTCCACTTACTACCTTCTCGGCAGCGTCGTTGGCCCCCATCCCTACCCGGTGATGGTGCGCGATTTCCAGTCGGTAATCGGCAGGGAGGCCCGGCGTCAAATGCTCAAGGCTACCGGCCGCCTGCCCGATTATGCCATCGCCTGTGTCGGCGGGGGCAGCAATGCCATGGGCCTGTTTCACCCCCTGGTTAGGCACCCTTCGGTAAAGCTCATCGGGGTTGAGGCGGGGGGGCTGGGGCTCGATACCGGAAAGCACGGTGCCAGCCTGACCGCGGGGAGTATTGGCGTGCTTCACGGCACAAAATCCTACATCCTGCAGGATGAGGCCGGTCAGATAAGGGAGACCCATAGCATATCGGCGGGGCTTGACTACCCTGGAGTCGGCCCGGAGCACAGCTACTACAAGGAGAGCGGTCGGGCAAGCTACTTCGCCGTTACCGACAAGGAAGCGCTCGAGGGGTTTCACCTGCTATCCCGGAAGGAGGGTATTATCCCCGCCCTCGAGCCGGCACATGCTATCTACTATGCCGCCAGGCTCGCCGCGGAGCTATCCAGGGACCAGACCATTCTCGTCAATCTGAGCGGGCGCGGCGATAAGGACATGGATATCGTAGCCAGGGCACTGGAGGATCAGCCTTGAGCCTTTTCGTACTATCCAGGCGCGTAAAACGGGCGGTGGGTATTACCGCTCAGGCAGAGGTGGTTCATAAATGAGCCGTATAGCCTCTTTTTTTAAATCCCCGACGCGTAAAGGTCAAAAAAAGCGAAAGGCGCTGATCGCCTATCTAATCGTGGGCTATCCCAGCGTGGCGACGACGCTGGAGGTGGTGCCCGCCCTGGTGGAGGGAGGGTGCGACATGATCGAGCTGGGTATCCCCTTCTCCGACCCGCTGGCCGATGGCGCCACCATTCAACGGGCAAGCCACCGTGCGCTTCAGCAGGGGGTTACGCCGCAGCTATGCCTGGAGGTCGCCTCGGAGCTGCGGCAGAGGGTGGATATTCCCCTGATTTTTATGAGCTACTATAACCCGCTTCTCCACTACGGGTTGGATGCTTTTTGCGCCGACTCCTCAGGTGCGGGGATCGATGGGCTGATCGTCCCCGACCTCCCCCCTGAAGAGGGTGCGGGGCTTGAGGCAGTGGCAGCAAAAAAGCGCCTTGACCTCATCTACCTGCTGGCCCTCACCACTACCGAGGAGCGCCTTCGCCTGGTAACCGATAAGTCGCGTGGTTTCATCTATGTGGTATCGCTTAAGGGGGTTACCGGCGCCAGGAATGTGCTGCCCCCTGACCTGGAGGGCTTCATCGGTAGAGTGAGGAGCGTAACCACAAAGCCGCTATGCGTCGGCTTCGGCATCGCCACCCCGGAGCAGGCCCGCCGTGTAGCCTCTCTTGCCGATGGGGTGATCATAGGCAGCCGAATCCTGGATATTGTAGAGAGCAGCGATCAGCCCGCCACGGCAGCAGGAGACTTCATCCGCGAGATCAGGAAGGCGCTGTCCCCTCATGATCTCGTTTGAATAGATAATGGGTAGGTTGGAGCATCCGCTTCAACCCAGTGATACCCCTTTAGCGGGTGGGTGGTAAATAGCCAATCTGTCATTGCTTGGCAATCCCCATGTCTCATTATAGAAAACCCCTGAGATTGCCACGCCCCCCGATTTATCGGGGCGGCAATCCCAAAGAGGTGCAGGATGCTTCCTGCCGGGGGTCTGGGGGTGCCCCCCAGTTTATGTTTCTCCCCCCTCTCCTTGAGGAGAGGGGGACAGGGGGTGAGGTGAATAACCCACATATTCATTACAATTCTGTCCGTCATTGCCCTCATCATCTGTGAGCGCTGCCGGTGCGACTCGGCCCGCATCCTTGATGCCTAGCAGCTCGCACTGCGGTATTGACCTATGCCAGACCCTCCCTACAAAAAAACGCATATTTGTAAGGGTTTTCCCCACATAAAAATATACATACTTTCCCCACAATAAATACAGACTTTTTCTAGAGACAAATGGCGCATCTTGTGTTATTCTCAATATGAGCGTTCGCCAGGGCGCTTCCTGCAAGTGGCCACAATCACATGCGGGCAAAACTGGGGATTCACGTACAAAAGAATATCGGATAAGGAAGTATGGTGAATCTATGGTTTTGCCTAAAATAAACCTTTGAGCGGGGTGTAGAAGCCTATCGCTGAAGGTTTTTTTGTCGCCGCACAACTTTGTACCAACCCCGATCAGGGCGTCAGGTCAGCGTATTTCCAGTGGTATTATGCGCTTAATATTGATTTATGTGAGGATAATATGTCGATAAACTATATAAACTTTGATATAAACCCAATTGAGAATTCCACACGAAACATATCCTCGTGGTGGGTTAATAGCATTTCAATTTGAAACTAAAAGGAAGGTGAAGAAATGAAAGCTAAGGTAGTGTATTTGACAATGGCACTGGCGCTGGTGTTCTCGACGGTGGGAGTGATGGTGCCGGGAATGGGCAGCGCCGGGTCAGTGGAGCTCGCCCAAGCCGATGCGGCGACGGAAGCCGGCGTCGAGGAAACGATGCTAAATCTCCCGCTCTATTTCGTCGAGAACCAGGGGCAGGTGGACGAGCGCGTGGCCTACTACGTGCAGGGCCGCGACAAGACCCTCTACTTCACCGCCCAGGGCGTGACCTTCGTACTGAGCGGTCCTGGGGAGGATGCCTACTCTCAAGAGCGGTATGCCCTCAAGCTGGCGTTTGTGGGGGCCGACCCCGACGTGCAGCCCGTAGGAGAGGAGCAGACAGAGGCGATTATCAGCTACTTCAAGGGCTCCCCGGAAGAATGGAAGACGGGGCTTCCCACCTACGCCAGCGTGGCCTACCCTGACCTGTGGCCCGGGATTGACCTGGTCTACAGCGGCGGCGTCAGCCAGTTGAAATACACCTTCCTGGTGCACCCGGGGGTCGACCCAAGCCGGATCAGGCTGGCCTACGATGGGGCGAGCGCGGTGACCCTCAACGATGATGGGCAGCTGGAGGTGAGCACGCCGGCGGGCGGCTTCAACGACGACCGGCCGGTGGCCTACCAGGAGGTCGGCGGGCAGCGAGTGCCGGTGGAGGCGAGCTACGCTCTTGACGAAGAGGCACACAGCTACGGCTTTGAGGTGGGGAGCTATGACCCCGACAGGCTGCTGGTGATAGACCCTGCGGTGCTGGTCTACTGCGGCTACATTGGCGGCTCCGGCCGGGACGAGGGCTACGGCATCGCCGTGGACGGCTCGGGCTGCGCCTACATCACCGGCAACACCATGTCCGACCAGAGCAGCTTCCCCGAGACCGTTGGGCCGTACCTGACATACAACAGCAAGTGGGACGCTTTCGTGGCGAAGGTTAATGCCGGCGGCACCGGGCTGGACTACTGCGGCTACATCGGCGGCTCCGGTGATGACTTGGGCTACGGCATCGCCGTGGACTCCTCGGGCTGCGCCTACATCACCGGCAGGACCGAGTCCAACCAGAGCACCTTCCCCGTGGCCGTGGGGCCGGACCTGACCCACAACGGCGGCATCGGCGACGCCTTCGTGGCCAAGGTCAATGCCGGCGGCACTGGGCTGCTCTATTGCGGCTACATCGGCGGCTCCGACGATGACTGGGGCTGGGGCATAGCCTTGGACGGCTCAGGTTGCGCCTACGTCACTGGTGAGACCTATTCCGACGAGACCACCTTCCCCGTGATAGTTGGGCCGGACACTAGCTACAACGGCAACAACGACGTCTTCGTGGCCAAGGTCAATGCCGGCGGCACCGGGCTGGACTACTGCGGCTATATCGGTGGCGATGCCTTGGACGAAGGCAACGGCATTGCCGTGGATGGCTCGGGCTGCGCCTACGTCACCGGCCGCACCTTGTCCGGCAATACTACCTTCCCCGTGGCCGTGGGGCCGGACACTAGCCACAACGGCGACAACGACGCCTTCGTGGCCAAGGTCAAAGCCGGCGGCACAGGGCTGGACTACTGCGGCTACATAGGCGGCTCTGAATATGACATGGGCTACGGCATCGCCGTGGACGGCGCGGGTTGCGCCTACGTCACTGGCTCCACACTCTCCGATGAGACCACCTTCCCCGTGATAGTTGGGCCGGACACTAGCTACAATGGCATATGGGATGTATTCGTGGCCAAGGTCAATGCCGGCGGCACCGGGCTGGACTACCGCGGCTACATCGGCGGCTCCAACAAGGACTACGTCATAGGCATCGCCGTGGACGGCTCGGGTTGCGCCTACGTCACTGGTCAGACCTATTCCAACGAGACCACCTTCCCCGTGACTGTGGGGCCAGACCTGACATACAACGGCATATGGGATGTATTCGTAGCCAAGGTCAATGCCGGCGGCACCGGGCTGGACTACTGCGGCTACATCGGCGGCTCCGGTGATGACACCGGCATCGGTATCGCCGTGGATGGCTCGGGCTGCGCCTACGTCACCGGCCGCACCGATTCCGACGAGACCACCTTCCCCGTGGCAGTGGGGCCGGACCTGACCTTCAACGGTGGCGAATACGGTGACGTCTTCGTGGCCAAGGTCTCCGAAACACTCACACCACCCGCCGCTCCTGTGGCCTATGTAGACATTGGCAACACAACAAGCGAAGTGGGCCACAACCTGCAAGGATGGGGTCCTATGGAAGGCGAGGTAAGTCTAGGGGGTCGAGGGGGTTATGGTGGGGTGGATGACTGCCGCAGCACGGTGAATTCCTCGGAGTGTAGTAACCCTGATCTGTTCTGGGGGTCATTGACACTAGATATCGGCACAGGAATGACCGCTACAGAACTGAAACTAAGAGTACTTGATGGAATAGGTAACGACAGTTTCAAGGTATATGTGAACGATAACCCGGTCTACACCTACGATTGGTCTGGAGATACCTCTGAGAATTGGTTTGAGCACCCGATAGATATATCTGCGCAGCAGTTGAGTGGAAGCATAACGGTGACAATAAACTCTACCGCATCGGCGTGGAGCGGTTGCGGCACCTGGGGACAGCTAGCGGTTGACTGGGCTAAGCTCTATGCTGAGCCTACTCCGACACCAACGCTTACTCCCACCCCAACGCTTACTCCCACCCCTACCCCTACTCCAACGCCTACACCAACGCCAACACCTCCTGCTCCCTCCTGCTTCATCGCCACCGCTGCCTACGGCACATCGACGGCTGAGGAAATCAATGTGTTAAGGGCATTCAGGGATGAAGTGCTGCTGGAAAGCACACTGGGCTCTCAACTTGTGGAGTGGTATTACCAGACTAGCCCACCAGTGGCGGATTTCATATCGGAAAACAGCTTTTTGAAGACTTTGGTCAGGGAGCTACTAGTTGACCCCATTGCTTCGTTAGTCGAAGTCACGCAGAGTATTTGGGGGGATTAAGGCCCTAGACAGGTGGATTATAGGGGGCTACCCGGCACTAAATATGCTCCTCTTGGAGAAGGGTAGTAGGATAATTAAAATAACAAGGGGGAAATATGGGAGATTTTTTAACGTTTCGCAGAATGATAACAACCATTATCATTCAGATTGTGTTCTGGCTAGGCCTTATCGGCATCATCGGGTGGGGGGTTTTTATAATTATTGATGCCAATGACTCGTACTATGGCTGGGAATGGGAGGGGGTGGTAGCAGGTGTGCTAACTTTAATTCTCGGCCCCATAATTTGGAGGGTGTACTGCGAGATTCTGATTCTGCTTTTCCGTATGAATGAAACCCTTACTGATATTAGGAAAATCCTTAAAAAACAAAGGAAGGAAGAGAAGCTGTCTATAGATGAGGAATCGTTTGAATAGATAATGGGTAGGTTGGAGCATCCGCTTCAGGCCACCCGTGGTTTTACCAGGCAACAGTTGTAAAAGGGGAATCTGGCGGGGGTTTGGGGGTGTCCCCCACTGGCGGGGGTCAGGGGTCATCATCCGGCTTGACCGGATGATCCATGAAGCATGCTGAGCCAATTTATGGATTGCCCGATCAAGTCGGGCAATGACAGGTACGGTGGAAGGCGGGCAGTGACAGGTATTACACGTGTAGGGTGATGATAGGTATGTTGGATTATGAAAAAGGGACAACATAACAAGAGGATAACACCCCGGGGTCATCATCCGGCTTGACCGGATGATCCAGGTAGGGTGTCACCCATCTATATCTTTTGAAAGTTAGCTATTAGTCTTGCTGAAAGGGGAGTCCAGAGGGGGATCTCCTCTGGCTGGGGTCTCCCCGATATATTGGGGCTGGCAATCCCCACGTAGCATGACAGAACGACACTGAGACCCGATACCCGCCGCGTGGCCTCGATCCGCCGGGTAGGCTGGCCAAGCCTGTTGCCCGACTTGATCGGGTAATCTAGCCAGCCTACCCATTGTCATGCTGAACTCGTTTCAGCATCTCGACCATGAGATTCCGAAACAAGTTCGGAATGACAGAGAACGTAGCTCCATTTTTCGTAGCAATGACGGGGAAAAGACGGTGAACGGTGAGGTGTCATTGATGTACCACATGAATACACCTCATTGACCTTTGCGGGCCAGCTTGTTATATTAAGGGAAGCGTGGCTGATGTCCAACCGTTTTACGGTCTTCGTTATAATCCCGAGCGGATCGGCGACCTTTCCGCGGTAATCACTCCCCCTTATGATGTGATCTCCACTGCGGAGCAGCTTATCTATTACCGCAGCAGCCCCTACAACGTGATCAGGCTTGAGTATGGAGAGGAGCGACCCGATGATTCGCCACAAGACAACAGATACACCAGGGCTGCCCTGACCCTGGAGCACTGGCTTAGCCAGGGCATGCTAACCCGTGAGCAGCGTCCCGCTTTCTATCTGGTGGAGCACCGCTTTACATATCAGGGTAGCACGAGGAGCCGCTTCAGCCTCCTCGCCAGGGTAAGGCTGGAGGCCCTTTCCGGCGACGGCGGCATTCGCCCCCACGAGATGACCATGAGGAAGCCGGGGGAGGACCGCCTCCGCCTGCTACAGTCATGCCGCGCCAACTTCAGCCCGGTAATGGGGCTGTTCCATCACCACGGAGAGGGGGTCCAGTCGCTATTCCCCGATGCGATGGACAGACCTGCCCTGAACGCGGTGGACCGCAACGGGGTTACCTACGCCATGTGGGTGATTACAGATGAAAAGGATACTGCCAGGGTATCCGACTTCTTTGCCAATAAGACCCTCTACATCGCCGATGGGCATCATCGCTATGAGACAGCCCTCGCCTACCAGAAGGAGCAGCGCTCCTTACGCACTGCCCATACCGGGGATGAAGCGTTCAACTTCGTGATGATGACGCTCACCTCCGCCGGCGACCCCAACCTCATCATGCTGCCCACCCACCGTCTGGTGCGCGGAATCAACCCAGAGAGGCTGGCCCAACTGAAGCGTGAGCGGAGCGCCTACTTCGATGAGGAGTTCCTCCCGCCTTCATCAATCCCATCCCAGACCCTGGAAGGCTGGATGCAAACCCTAAATGAGCAGCTGGTGACCGCGTTCGGACTCTATGGCCTTGACGGGGATCACCTGTGCCTGCTGCGGGCGAGACCGGGAATGATACCCACAATCCAGCCAGACGTACTGCAGCACCTGGATGTTAATGTCCTTCATCAGGTGGTTTTGCGCCAGATGCTGGGCATCGATAGCCCGGAGCGGGAGGAGGAATGCCTGGAGTATACCCGCGAAGGTTTGGAGGCCATCTCCCGGGTGGATGCCGGGGAGTATCAGCTAGCCATCCTGCTTAATCCCACCCCCATCTCCAGCATCATGGCGGTGGCTGACCAGGGGGTGAGGATGCCGCAAAAGTCCACCTACTTTCACCCCAAGACGCCCACCGGCCTGGTGATAAACCCACTGTGGGACGATTTATCACAATCCGCGGACCCAAAGTAGCACTATTGGAAGACGTAGAACTCTGTGGTGCTATTGCTATACGATGGCTGAGCCTAAACGCTGTTGGCCAATCACATGTATAATCTGAAAGACTGCTAAAATAGTCTCAATCAACCCCCTAATCCCCCAATCTTGGGGGACTCTTTAAAGCTGCCCCGATACATCGGGGAGACCCCCGGCCCCGATATAATCGGGGCACCTCTTTTTCAGCATTCTCTCTGAATATAGCTATACAGCTTTGTTATCCACATTGAGGCGGGGTATTTAAAAAGCTCTCTCTCATCTCCCGGGCGACCTCCTCGGGCAGGGTCTCGATAATCCAAATATCGTAGAAGCGCTCCATAGAACCAGCATCGCTGGTATAGAGCGGCCTAAAAACCGGCCTCGATATTATGCGGGCGCTCATGAGGAAATAATCAGGGCGCTCCGCAAGCGGTGCCGAATAGGTGATCAGGTTAAAGGAATTTATACCCATCGCCCTGTAGCAGCGCAGTATTTTCAAAATAGCGGCGGCGAAATCCCCGGTTTGCCCTTCATCCAGGTCCATCAGGTTTACGGCACGCTTTAATATCACCTGAACCTCGTTATTCCCCCTGGGAGCGAAGCTGGCTATTACCGCCAGGGAATCGTTTTCCCCGATATACCTCTCACCAATCTCCCGCTCAGCCCGGATCAATTCCTGCCAGTAGCTTGCTCCCTGCCGCTGCAGGTATTCCTCGCTTTTCACCATGAGCCTCTCCAGTTCCGGCGTGGGGGCACGATCCACCACTATCTGTACATGGGGGTGTATTATGCTCGCCCCGCTGGGCGGCAGGTGATTCCAGATCCACAGGGGGTATTTCGCCTCTGGGTCCTTTTGGTGCACCAGGGCAATGTATTCCTTCGATACAGTTAGGTTATCCACCAGCATCTCGGTGGTAAATTCGTCCAGCTCCAGGTAGTGCCTCCCCGTCAAGGTAGCCACGGCGTGGTATTCGGCAAAGGGGTATAGATTGGGAAAGAGCAGGCATTCCCCCCTCTCTATCCTGCCGCCCGGGAGCAGCCTTGACGGGAGTTTTGGCGTTCTCTGTCGTATGTTCTCGGCGCAAAAGAAACAGCCAGACCTTGTCCGCTCCACCATCTCCTTGACCACTAGCTCACCTTTCTGTGCCTGCTTCACCCTTCCCGCCCTGGTTACATTGATCCTGCTCTGTGAACCGGTCAAGGGGTCCTCCCGATACTCAATTGGCTGGATCTCGCTCTCAAATTGAAGCGCAGGGCTCAGAAGCTCCTGGCTCTTTACCTCTCTGCGAAACTGCATCGTGCAACCCCTCAGTGGTGAGAAATGGTTAGTTATTATAGCACATCGTAGCTCCCTTAAAGGGGGGTTACAATCAGATAGAGCGATTACTACTTTAATTGCGCTCAAGCCGACCCGCCGACCTCATGGGCCGAGGAGTCCCGGCCAGATATCCCTCTCCCAACAGGGACGGTGGGCGAGGCTATGAATTACCTGCCCTTCCACACTGGCGGTCTATTCTGGGCATAGGCTATCGCCCCCTCCATGAGGTCCTCACTGGTTAGGGCCGCGGCCATGATAGTGTCGGTGGCCGTTGCTTCCTCATCGGTGGGATAGATGTACCTGAATGCAGCCTCCTTGGTTAGCCTTATCGCCAGGGGGGCATTTTTACATAGACGTTCCGCCAGGGCGGTGGCGGCGGGCATAAGCTTATCGGCTGGAACGACCTTGTTAACGAGACCTACCTCGTACGCTCGCTGCGCGCTTATCGGGTCTCCGGTGAAGAGCATCTCCATTGCTATTGCCGTTGGTATATAGCGGGGGAGGTGAGCGCTACCGATGGCGGATGATCCGATCTGTACCTCAGTAATGGCGAAGCGGGCGTCCTCGCTGGCGATCCTCAGGTCGCATTCCATGGCTAGAAGCCAGCCTCCAGCATAGGCGGGACCGTTTACCGCAGCGATAATGGGTTTCCAGACCTTGAGAAGGCCGGGACATAGAGCGTTACGATTCTCCCCCGGCCTTATGAAGGATCCCTGCGCCGCCCGCTCTCTGAGATCGAGCCCGGCGCAGAAGGCCCTCCCTGCGCCGGTAAGGACGGCTACCCACAGGTCGTCATCATCCCGGAAGTCTATCCATGCCTTCTCCAGCTCGCCCAGCAGCTCGTAACTGAGGGCATTTCTCTTCTCGGGGCGGTTCAGGGTGAGATAGGCGATCCTTCCCTTCTTCTCATACAGAAGGACAGACATATCGACCTCCTTCGTGTGATGGTGATTGCAAAAATAGACTCGTTTGTGCGCCGCAGTTTGTGCTCTCTGTCGCCTTCCACCAGGCTGGTAGGGGTCTGTGGTTACCGGAAGGGTAGACCTACGGGAGTTGCCAGAACTTGCCCTCGGTCTTTATCGCCGGGGCGAGCACCATCTCGACGCGCTGCATCTCCTTGATGGACTGCGCACCACACATGCCCATGGCGGTGCGCAGTGCCCCGATGAAATTCTGTGTTCCGCCGGTAACCGAGGCCGGCCCGAGGAGTATCTGCTCCAGGCTACCCGAGGTGCCTACCCTGATCCTTGTCCCTCTGGGTAATGCCGGGTGGGGGTTAGCCATGCCCCAGTGGAAGCCTCGCCCCGGTGCCTCCTGGGCCTGAGCCAGGACCGAGCCCAGCATTACAGCATCGGCACCGGAGGCGAAGGCCTTACAGAGGTCGCCACCGGTGCGGATACCGCCATCGGTGATAACGGCAACATACCTACCGGTTTCCTTGAGATATTGCTCCCGTGCTGCGGCGCAGTCCATGGTCGCCGTTACCTGGGGGACGCCGACCCCCAGGACCTCCCTTGTGGTGCATGCTGCTCCGGGTCCCACGCCGACCAGGACGCCGGCGATTCCCTCCCTCATCAGGGCTAATGCTGCGCTGTAGCTGACGCAGTTGCCCACAATAATCGGTGCGGGCATTAGCTGGCAAAGCTCGGAGAAAACAAGCCCGTGATAGCTTTTTGAGAGGTGTCGAGTGGAGGTCACCGTGGACTGCACCACGAAGATATCCACCCCTGCCTCAGCGGCGACAGGGGCAAATTGCTTGGTGTTCTGGGGCGTCACTGAGGTGGCACAAATCGCTCCGGCGCGCTTAATCTCCTTTATTCGTTCGGCAACCAGGGTTTCCTTGATCGGCGCGGAGTAGACCTTTTGCAGGAAGGGGGTGACCTCGCCATCGGGGACGCTCGCCACCTCCGCCAACACCGCATCGGCATCCTCATAGCGGGTCTGTACCCCTTCCAGATTGAGCACCGCAAGACCGCCTAGCCTGCTCAGCAAAGCGGTAAAGCGGGCGTCCACCACAGCATCCATGGCGGAGGCGAGGATGGGGAGGGGAAAGGTAAGGTTCCCCATGATAAAATCTACGTTTACCTGTTCCGGGTTAATGGTAATATCCCCTGGGACCAGAGCCACTTCGTCAAAGCTGTAGCATCGCCTCATCTCTTTGAACTGGGGGACAGGCATAATCTATCCTCCTCGCCCTTGAATTATAATGGTAAAGGAAACTATATCAGAGGAGGAGGCCCAAAGTCAACGCTGATGAGCTCATTCGGATAGTGAGTGCACCCTGGATTATGAGAGGGTGGTAGAATAGAAATGCTATAAGAGTCCAATGGATGGACTAGGCAATGGTCGGTAAGCTATAATGGTTCACAAATACACAGAATGGATTAGTGACAATGGCAATCTATATTAAGACGTTGTCCTTCTCCACCAGAGGGGCGTTCAAGCCGGAGAGGGACGACAGCAGGGTAAACGATGCCCTCCAGCAACTTCAAAGCCAGGGAGCTAAAATCAGCGATGTTAGAGTGGCCTTCGGAGAAAGCTTGGTGATCTACCTGATCATATACGAAGCCACCAGCCCCATAATCTAGCCAGAGCTGGATTGATGCCGATCCTTTACATCGTAGCCACCCCGATAGGCAACCTGGAGGATATTTCCTTCCGTGCGCTGCGTGTCCTCCGAGAGGTGGCGCTCATTGCAGCGGAGGATACCCGTAAGACCAGGCGCCTCCTCACTGCCTATGGTATTAAAACCCCCTTAACCAGCTACCACGAGCACAGTAGAGAGGCCAAGCTATCCTACCTGCTAGGTCGTCTGGAGCAGGGGGATGTGGCACTGGTTTCTGAAGCGGGGATGCCCGGGATAAGCGACCCGGGCTATGAACTGGTGGTGTCAGCAATAGAGCGGGGCATCCCGGTTGTCCCCATACCTGGCCCCTCTGTTCTGGTCACCGCTCTCGCCGTCTCCGGGCTAAACGCCAGCGAGTTTATCTATGTCGGTTTCCTGCCCCGTAAGAAGGGTCAGCGGAGGAGGCTGCTGGAGCAGGTCGCCGATGAGGAGAGGACTATATTGGCTTTCGAGGCGCCTCACCGTGTCATAGCTGCTCTGGGGGATATCCTGGGTGTTCTGGGGGACCGCCGGATCGCTGTCTGCCGCGAGCTGACCAAGGTTCATGAGGAGATTTTTCGGGGGACTGTGAGCGCCGCCCTTTCCCATTTCCGCGAGCCGGTAGGTGAGTTCACCCTGGTGGTTGAAGGGAAGGCGAAAGGGGAGAAGGAAGTGAGTGCCTCCGCGGAAGAGGAGCTGTGCCGCTTATACCAAGAGGGCTTTTCGGCTAAGGACGCTGTCTCCCAGGTGGCAAAAGCTACAGGTATTGGAAAGAGAGAGCTCTACAGGCTCTGGATAAGACTGAGCTAGCCTTTACGGCGAGTATTGAGCTTGTTAAATAAACACAACCTTTCTCATTACAAGGAGTAATTAGGCCCATTGGAAAGCTTATCTTAATCCCAATAGTGGAGTCATCATCCGTTTATAATAGCGTTTTTTACCGCCTAGTGAGGGGAATTATTCAAGCCTTTACTTTGTGCAGCAGGCTCTGTTGTGATAAAATAAATCAGCTATGACTGAGCGCATCTTTATCGGGGTCGCCTGGCCCTATGCCAATGGGTCGCTTCACCTGGGACAGATCGCCGGTGCCTATTTGCCAGCGGATATATTTGCCCGCTACCATCGCCTCAAGGGCAACGATGTGCTCATGGTCTCCGGATCAGACCAGCATGGCACCCCTATTACAATACGCGCGGAGAAAGAGGGCAGGCCACCAAAAGAGATTGCTGACCGCTTTCACGAGGAATTTCTCGATTCGTGGCGGAAGCTGGGAATCTCTTTTGACCTTTTCACTACTACCGATACTCCCAACCATCAAAGGCTGGCCCAAGACCTATTTCTGACCCTTCAGGATAAGGGATATATCTATCGTGATACCATGACGCTACTCTACTGTTCTAGCTGCAGCAGGTTTCTGCCCGACCGCTATGTGGAGGGGACCTGCCCCTACTGCGGCTTTGAAGGGACAAGGGGAGACCAGTGCGATAAGTGCGGCAAGCCGCTGAACCCGGTGGACCTGCTCGATGCCTATTGCCGATTATGCACCTGCCCTCCGCAGGTCAGGGAGTCGGAGCACTTCTTCCTCCGCCTGAGCGCATTCAACGACCAGCTCACCGAATGGGTGAAAGGGCAGTCCCACTGGAAGCAGAATGTTAGTAATTTTACCATAAACTATTTAGCCGAGGGGCTGAAGGATAGGGCGATAACCAGGGATATTGAGTGGGGTATACCGGTGCCCGTTAATGGATTCGAGAACAAGCGACTCTATGTGTGGTTTGAGGCGGTGATCGGCTATCTCTCGGCGAGCGTGGAGTGGGCGGAGCGCCGTGGCGATGGGGATAGCTGGCGACAGTTCTGGCAGGGGGATGCCAGGTCCTATTACTTCATAGGTAAGGACAATATCATCTTTCACACCATTATCTGGCCGGCGGTGCTCCTGGGCTATGGAGGGCTCAACCTCCCTTACGATGTTCCTGCCAACGAGTTCCTCACCCTGGGGGGGCGGGCGCTCTCTACCAGCCGCAACTGGGCGGTCTGGCTACCCGATTATCTGGAGCGCTATGATCCCGATCCCTTACGCTACTTCCTGTCGGTGTGCATGCCCGAGGAGGGGGATAGCGATTTTTCATGGCGGGAGTTTGTGCGCCGCAATAACGATGAGCTGGTGGCTACCTATGGAAACCTGGTTCATCGGGTGCTTACTATGACCTATCGCAACTTCGGCGGCCAGGTGCCCGCGCCTGCTGAATTCGATGAGCGAAGCAACGCCATGGTTAAGAAGGCTGAAGATGCCCTCGACAGTATCGGCGGGTTGCTTGGGCGGTGTCACTTCAGGGAGGCGATTAGAATGGCGATGAGCCTGGCACAGGAAGCGAATCGCTACCTGGATGAGAAGGCTCCCTGGAAAAGGCTTGAGGATGAGCGTGAAGGAGCTGCCACCAGTTTATATGTGACCCTCTCTGTAATCTCGTGTCTCAAGACGCTTTTTTATCCCTTCTTGCCTTTTAGCTCGCAGGAATTGCATGAGCTTCTCGGCTTTGAAGGGAGGGTAGAGGATGGCGGCTGGTCGATAGACAGGTTGTCACCGGGCCAAAAGCTGGCTCCTCCCCAGCCCCTTTTTAGCAAGCTGGATGAGGAAATAGTGGCCGAGGAAGATGCCAGGCTGGAGCATGCCCGTGTTGGTTGATTCTCATACCCACATCGATATGCGCCTTTTCAATAAAGACCGCGACCGGGTGTTGGAGAGGGCCAGGGGTGCCGGGGTGGTGGCAATGGTCGATGTGGGCTGCGACCTCGACTCCAGCAGAGAGGCGGTAAGGCTGGCGGCGCTATACCCTGAGGTTTTCGCTGCCGTGGGGTTTCACCCCCATAGCGCTGCTAGGATGAGGGATGATGACCTGGAGAGGTTGTCTGAGCTGGCCCGGCAACCCAAGGTGGTAGCCATAGGGGAGATCGGGCTTGACTTTTATCGCAATCTATCGCCAAAGGAGATACAGATCGAGGCATTTAAAAAGCAGCTGGCATTAGCACGCGGGCTCAATTTGCCGGTGATCGTTCACTGCCGCGATGCTCAGGAGGAGGTGCTCGGCATACTCACCGGGTGGTCTAACGGCATAGGTGGGGTTGGTGGAGCGGATGGAATGACAGAATCTATAGGCGTGCTCCATTGCTTTAGCGGTGATAGCGAGCTTAGCCAGAGATATATTGAGATGGGATTCCTCCTTTCCATTGCAGGTCCCGTCACCTATCCCTCTTCCGGTGCCTTTGAGATTGCCCATCACATACCACTGGACAGGCTACTCATTGAGACCGATTGCCCCTATCTGGCTCCCCAGCCCTATCGGGGCAAGAGGAATGAGCCAGCGAATGTTTCTTTGGTCGCGGAGAAGATTAGCGAGGTCAGGGGAGTGCCCAGCGATGTGGTTGCGGAGCACACCACCGCGAACGCGTCCCGGCTCTTCCGGCTGCCCCTTTGAGTGAAAGGAGTTTTATGTCGGTAGCTTCTATTTACGAGTCGATTAATGAAGGCCTGGGGATGGTGGAGGAGAAGCTAAAAAGCTTTGCCCAGGTGGACCTCCCCTGGGTGGCGGATCCATTGGTCTATGTTCTGGAGAGCACGGGCAAACGGATACGGCCCGGGCTTACACTGCTTGCGGGCAGGTTTCATTACTACGACCTGGAGTCATTGGTACCCATGGCTGCGGCTATCGAGCTGTTCCATAATGCTACCCTGGTCCACGATGATGCGGTGGATAAGGCTTCGTTGCGGCGGGGCAAGACTGCAGTGAATAGCCTTTGGGGGGAGGGCGTCGCAGTGCTTTTAGGGGACTACCTTTTCTCCCTTGCTGCCGACCTGGTCTGCAGCATTGGTAACTTCAGGGTGATGAACCTTTTCGCCAAGACCCTGACCGAGATATCCAGCGGTCAGTTGAGAGAGACTTTTAACGCTTATAGCTGGCGCCAGGATCGCGAGGGCTATTATGAGCAGATATATAGCAAGACCGCTTCTCTCTTCGCCGCCGCTACCGGTACCGGGTCGGTGCTGAGCCAGGCCCCGGAGGAAGCGGTGACGGCGCTCACAAGCTACGGGAAGAATCTTGGCATGGCATTCCAGGTCATCGATGATATCCTGGACGTCATTGGCGATGAGGGGGAGATGGGAAAGCCGGTGGGCAGCGATCTCATACAGGGTACCCTGACACTGCCGATAATCCTGCTTATGGAGAAAAACCCCGATGGCAACCACCTGAGGGAGCTATTTGAAAAAAGTGAGGATCCGCCGGATGTCGCTCGGATTATTGAGATAGTGCGCAACTCGCCCATTATTGATGAGTGCTACCGGATCGCCGGAGGCTTCCTATCCCAGGCCTGCCGCGCCCTGGAGACGCTGCCGCAGAACTCCTGCAGCCGGTCTCTCCGTGAGTTAACGGACTACGTTATTGAGCGCAGGAGTTAGAACTTGCCGAGGGCCTTGATCTGTTAACCTCTACCCCTTGGGTACAAGCTTCAGTGCCTCTTCTACCTCCATCACCGGCACATTGTCAAACTTACCAAGGTCATCCCAGGCCATGATAGCGGCCAGCATAAGTTTAGGGTCGTCAGGTCCCTCAGTCAGAGTGAAATTTCGTCCACCTGTGAGATCGGTCCATTCGCCAATCAATTTCAGCCCTTGGGGGAGTCCTGTACCTATCTCCAGTCGCCTTTTAACGACCTCATCCCTTTTCTCCGGTTCATAAGTGAAAATACTCATCCACAGCATTTTACCCCTCCTTTTCTTTATGCTATATTCCCCTCGAGGCCTTCGGAGCCCCTATAGTACCGGGGCTGCTCCCTCCTTAGCCGGTCCAGCCACGCCACTGATTTCACCTCACGCTCCAGAACGTACCTGATGTAGTGGCGCATAAGGCTCTCCAGCTCCCGGGATAGGTCCTGGTTAATACTCAACCGGCTGGCTTTAGAGTAGTCACTTTCTTGCAGGAAGCGCATCACCTTGAGGCCGTTGAGGGAGATGGGATGGGACAGGGGCTCCTTCTCCCGGCATGCGGGGCAGAGCACACCGCCGCCGCTTGAGCTAAAGAAGTTACCTCTCGGCTCTAAGGACGATTTACAGCCCAGACAATGGTGAAGCTCGGGCTTATAGCCCAAATGGGTGAGGAGGTTTACCTCGAAGTAGCGCAGGGTCAGCTCCCCATTATCGGTCTCAGAGAGCCGGTGTAGAGTATCGAGTAGCAGCTTATAGAGCCGGTAGTTCTCCACGTTTTCTGCGGTGAACTGCGCCACCAGCTCGGCGGCATACAGGGCCAGGCTGGTGCGCCACAGGTCGCTCCTTAAGGGGAGGAAGCTTGAGATTGTCTCCGATTGGGTGATAATGTCCAGGTTCTGCCCCCGCGCCAGCATCAGGGAGCATTGAGTGAGCAGCTCGAGGTGACCGCCCATCTTGCTCTTGGGTCGGCGCACCCCCTTGGCGATGGCGCTGAATTTGCCCAGGTTGGGGGTATAGAGGGTGAGGATCTTGTCCGCCTCCCCCAGGTTCATGTGCTTTAAGACAATGGCTTCAGTTTTGTAGACCTTTGGCGCGGTCATTTCTGACCTTATAACCTTTTCTGAACCGACTCACTGGTTAATTCTCGAATGGCATCGGATGCAATCCACTTAGCACTTCTCGAATCCAAATTTTCAATTTCTTTGGAAGTCTCGATGGCCTTTCTATTCAAATTAGCGTTCCGTTTCCCGATCTGCCTGAGCGCCCAATTGACCGCTTTCTTGACAAAGTTACGATTGTCGGATGCCTCTCTCCTTATAATGGTAAGGAATACCTCGAATTGCTTGTCATCCGCTTTCTTGTCGCAGACAGCCAGGCGCGCCATCAGTACAAACCCTGCTCTTTTAACGAACTCTTCATCGCTTTCGCTCCACTCATCCGCTTTGCGGTAGGCCAATCCGGTCTTCTCGAATAGGTTTATGCAGCATTGGTCGCAAACGTCCCACGAATCGAAGTCTTTTACCCAGCTTTCCAGCTGTTCTTCGGTAGCTATCTTCGGGTCATCTATCATGCTGGCCAGTATCCGCGCTTCGTGGATACCTGAAGCCCAGAGTTCCTGAGCGAGAGAATGGTTTTTTCCCGTTTCCCTGGCTATCTTTCTCAGGTTCGGGATAGATATGCCGTAGGTGTTCTCCGGGTTGATCCCATACCGTGCCATGCCCTCCACCGCTTTGGGGTCGGATAGGGCTTTAAGCCTAGCTAGGATATCGCTTGTCATTCGAGGGTAATCCAAACATCCAGTGCTTCCAGGACTAGATCAGTATTGGCAGTTACGCGGATTATTTATGAAGAATTTAGTGTTGCTGTTGGTGTCGGCGTAGGCGTAGGCGTTGGAGAAGGTGTAGGTGTAGGTGTAGGTGTAGGTGGTGTTACTATCTCCACAAGCGTGATCTCAAAATTCAGGTCCTCCCCGGCCAACCGGTGGTTGGTATCTACGGTTACGCCTGCCTCGGATACATTAAGCACGGTAACTTGAATAGTTTGTCCGGAAGAAGTGTCATACAGGGTTAATTGTTCGCCGACCTCTGGCACATAGTCCCCCATCTGGCTCCAATCCAGCGTTATTACCAGATCTTCATCATACGGGCCGTATGCCTCATCCACAGGGATGTGGACGGTTACCGATTCGTTGATGCTCAGCCCGATAACCGCCTGCTCAAAGCTAGCGAGCATTTCGCCCTTGCCTATTGTGAAGTTCAGGGCTATGCCGCCGTGCAATTCGGAAGAGTCAAATACCGTGCCATCATCCAGTGTGCCTACGTAGAGAACCTTAACGAAATCACCTTCTTTTGCCGTTCCTTCCTCCGAAGAACAACCTGACATAAACACTGCGCCAACCAGTAGAACCATTACCATGAGAACCGACGAAAATCTTCTTGTCATCTTTCCTCCCTCAATGTAGTAAGATTCCTAGCATCATGGGATATGGGCAAAATAGAGGATACCATTATCTCACAAACGGGGTCTCCCTGCATCATGCTTCTCAGGATTCTCACCTCACCTCTTAGGCCACAGGCTGCCAACCACCCTTCGTGTCGGGCGCCGCAGGCGCATTCGTATGTTTTAGTGCCCCCAGCCTTACGGACCTCTTCAAACCCGTAACATTTTGTAGTGACGCCAATAAAAGAGTCCTCGCCGGTCACCTTGATTTCCCCTTCCAGCATAGGGGGCGGAAAGTAAACCTCGCAGGCAATCTTTTGAATATTGATGAAGTCCTCGGCAGTTTTAATCTCGCTGCTCTGCGTTGCCTCCAGCAGCCGCTTAATTTCTGTCCTACCTATAGATCTCACTGCATCCTTGTTTAGTTTATTGGCTACGTCAAATCCACATTCCAAACCAACTTTCAAATACCACCTTGCGTCATGCGAAGCCCAGTTATAACACAGGAGCTGTGCTTTCACTTCCGGGGTCAATCTCTCTCTCAACTTATCCGGTTCTATACCCATATAATCTCCCACCAGGTTTTTCCTATTCTCATTGAAATCTGATATTCAGGCGGGCATCAAATAGCAATAGTTCGCCTTTTCGCCCTGGATCAATCATGGTATTATAGCATTTCTATATTTTGCAGAGTGCGAGGCGTTTGATGAATGGGGTGAGCCTTCTATCACTTCTACCCTGATTTGGGGAGTCCTATCCATCTCGGGGTCCTATTCATATACTCGCGATAGGCATCGCCATACTTCTCGAGACAGAAGCGTTCTTCAGGAACTGCAGTAATAAACGAAATAATTGTATATATAATGGAAAACAGTAGAAAAACCCACGAAGCTGAAGCTATACCCACCCCTATAAAGGTTAAAACTTCGAAGAAAGACATAGGATGTCTTGAATAGCGATATATTCCTTTGGCAAAGGGTTCACCAAGTGGGGTAGTAGCAATATTCACGATAGATATCATAAACATAGTCAACCCTACTACGTAAATGGGAAGACCTATGTAAGACCATATTGTCCCTAATTTCAACGGCAGGAAAACAGAGTATATGAGGAGGAGAAGAAGAATTGCCATCGAAGAATAGAAGGTTCTTTTTTCAGTCTTGTTATGCGGTACGCTCGCCATTTTTTGGGACATACCTCCTGTCCCCACCGCTTTATCAATTAGCATCATTAAAAGAGGATGTAAAGGAATATAAAGCATAAAAATCCAGGCATTCCATACCCCTATCTCGAAAACCGGTATAAACGACATGATTTCCGTCCTTTCCGTATTATGGCAGTATTGGCATTACATCCTTCCGCGTGTTTACGAAGTGCGACCGGGCTGCCTCACCCCTTGGTGGCACTTGCTGTCAGCCACCGTCTGGCCAAGGGACAGCCCGCGGCGTAGAATAGACAGCTTAAACACTATATACGGCTGGTTCTGCACATGAGCTTCGAGTTATTCTCCATCTCATATTTACGGATTTAGCATCTCGGCTTGCCAGCCACCGCCTTACAATAATCCTTGATTTCTTTCAGGGAGAAGGCCGGTCTTGACCATAATCCTTTTACTTTTTCCCTAGTACGCCCTTGATAAGGTCGAGGACTCTTTTACTGAAAATCCCGTGCTCGTAATGAACCTCGCAGGGAAACTCGCCGCATCTTGTGCAGTGATCCACCTTATTCTTTATGGCACACTCGAGCATGAAGCAGGGTTGCCCCATTACTGCTTTGAACTTCTCCGCCTTCTCCGGAGCTTTGGGGTCGGTCCCCGGCACGCAACTGTCAACTGCACAAAACCCTTTCTCTCGAATCCCGCAGACTTCACAGGCTAATCCGCATGCGCTTGGCATTTCGCACCTCCTTTTTAGTTATATTCTATGTGTATTTAAACCTTTCCGCGGTTCCCTCTCATATCTGTTGGCGTCTTCTATATCCTCGAACACTCCGTGCTCAACCGGTTTCCTATCACTCATGGAGCGTCCTCCTTTCTCCACCCCGGGGCGCTCCCTGCATTACAGCGTTCCGCGTGTTTTTAAGGTGCGAGCATTTGGGTAAGTGAAGCAGAGCTAGATATACTCTGTTAGGCGGTACGGCATATCATTTTATCATATTGCGATTTTTAAATGCGTATTACATACTGGACACCTAAACATTTTCATATCTTGTTGAATATGGATATTATAGGATGAAGAGCAATTTTTACATGTTACTCCTATCCCAGTAGGTCTGTCTTTTGATTTGTCAGAAATCACCAAACCTGCTAATGCTCCTAAAGCTGCGCCCCCAGTTTTATCTTTTTCTGCTAATAATGCACCTATTCCTCCTGCTACTAGAAGTGTTGGCAATACATGAGAATCATCATAAGATTTAATAATTTCGCATATGTAAGCAAACCAAGCATCACTAGTATTAAATATTACGTAATGTCTCAGATAGGGTATCACAACAGAAATATTGCCGAGCTGTTGGTACGGTTCGAATATCCAAATATCCTTATTTTTTGCCACGCCTGTCTCCCAAACTACCCAATCTCTGGTACATGGTATATCCTGTACATTCTGGCTTAAAACTACGAATACTGCTTTTGAATTCTGAATATCTTTTTCTATTTCGGATGAGGTTCTTTTACCTTTAAGAATTTTTTCAAACTCTTCGAAGACAGGTTTTACATTCGTAGTTCCAAAAACATTCGAAAAGAAATCCCTTAAATCTTTATCTCTTCTACTATGAGCTATAAATATCTGTGCCATATTTAGTTACTCCGTTTTTCTTCTTTGTCTTCTAATGGCCAAACAAGCGAACGTGAAGCCCTATTAAATCTCCTGGCGGTTCTCCAGGGCGCGGGTGAGGGTGACCTCGTCGGCATACTCCAAATCGGCGCCGAAGGGTAGCCCGCGGGCGAGGCGGGTGACCCTAATTCCCAGCGGGCTGATGAGCCGCTGCAGGTACATGGAGGTGGCCTCCCCCTCGAGGTTGGGGTTGGTGGCCAGGATGACCTCGGTCACCACGCCGTCCTGGAGCCGTGATAGAAGCTCCCTGATCTTGAGGTCATCGGGTCCGATGCCTTCCATAGGAGAGATGACCCCATGGAGTACATGGTAAAGCCCTTTATATTCCCTGGTGCGCTCCAGTGGGAGGATGTCCAGGGGTTCGGCCACGACGCATATCTTGGTGAGGTCCCGCCCGTCCCCGCGGCAGATGATACAGGGGTCGGCATCGGTGATGTTCTGGCAGGTGGAGCACAGGACGATCTTGTCCTTTACCGCGAGGATAGCCTCGGCGAGGGCGCGTGCCTCCTCGTGGGGCATGCGAATCAGGAAGTAGGTGAGCCGCTGGGCGGTCTTGGGGCCGATGCCCGGCAGCTTGTGGAACTCCTCGATGAGGCGGGCTACCGGCTGGGCGGTGGGCACAGAATGGGTATTCAAATCAGCCATCCCTTTTTCGCCCCATCGACATGCTGGGGTAGATAGGACATAGATCTGGATATGTGTTCATCCAGCCCAACTTTTTAGTGTGTTTTAGGTCAGGCCGGGGATATTAAGACCGCCGGTCAGGGCACCGAGGCGGCTTGCGGCAAGCTCCTTCGCTTTCTTAACCGCCTCGTTCATCGCGGTGAGCACCAGGTCCTCCAGCATCTCTGTATCATCCGCCGCCTCGGGCGAGATCTTCACCGACTGGACCAGTTGCTGCCCGGTCATCACCACCGTTACCGCGCCGCCGCCCGAGCTGGCTTCCACCGTTTCCTTTTCCAGCTCCTGCTGGATCTTCTCCAGTTTTTCCTGAAACTGGCGGGCCTGACGCATTATAATTTTATTCATTCCTCCTCCTCAACGATTTTAGCTCCCATCTGAAGCGCCGCCTCAACCAGGTGTCCCCGGCTTGTTGCCTTTCGCTCGGTGAGCATGCAGCGAATCTTGTAATTTTTCCCGAATACCTCGCTCACCTTCGCTTCCACCATATGGCGATACTTGGGGTCTTCGATCTTCTCCTTATGGAACTCGTAATAAAAACCCAGAACCAGGGTTTCCCCCTCCAGGGCCACTGGCTCGCAGGCGCTTCTTAAGAGGGCATCCAGGTTTCCCTTTGAGCCCATGCCCTTCGTGGCACTGACCACGTCCTTCCAGCGGTTGCGGAAGTATTCGATATCGCTTTTTTCGAACTTCTGGGGCGTTGCCGGCTTCTCCCCGGTCAGCTCCGGGGCGCCTGCGGGTTCCCCCTCCGTTTTCTCGGGATTTGCGGGGGTTGCCGGCTTCTCCCCGGTCGGCTCCGGGGTGCCTGCGGGTTCCCCCTCCGTTTTCTCGGGCTTTGTGGGGGTTGCCGGCCTCTCCCCGATTATTGCCCGTTTTTCGCTTGTTACTGGGGTCGCCGCTCCTCCCTGGGTCAGGGCGCACTCCACCATTGCCAGCTCCAGTGGAAGGGGCGAAAAGCCATCGAGCTCCAGTTCCACCTGGCGAAATAGCTTCGCCGCTTTGGAGAGCTGTGCCATGGGGGCTCTCTCCGCCAGGCTCCTCATCTCCAAGAGCTCCTCCGGGGGCAGGTCGATGGCTGCTCCAGCCCCTGCCTTTACAAGGAGCAGCCCTCTGAGATACTCCACCAGCTCCCGGTTGAATTGCCTGAGGTCGAGGCCGTCCTGGGTAACGCTGTTTATGGTTTGAAGCCCGGCGGTGATATCATTATCGACGATGTGTCCTGCCAGTTCCCTGGCTCGCACGTCCCCGCTGATACCCAGCATCGCCTGAACCTGATGGAGTTCGATCCGGGAACCATAATGGGCAACCGATTGCTCCAGAAGGTTTTCGGCGTCTCGCATCGAGCCGGTTGCGCTCCTGGCGATGAGCTTTAGCGATGAATCATCGATCTGGATGCCTTCCCCGGCGCAGACGACGGCGAGCCTGGAGACCATGGCATCCTGGGGGATACGCCTGAAATCGAAGCGCTGGCACCGGGAGAGGATGGTGAGCGGCACCTTGTGCGGCTCGGTGGTTGCCAGCACGAACAGGACATGGGGCGGCGGCTCCTCCAGTGTTTTGAGCAGGGCGTTGGCGGCGGGCTCGGTGAGCATATGGACCTCGTCGATGATATAGACCTTGTATCTTGCTATATTGGGGGTGTACCTGACCCGCTCCCTGAGCTCGCGGATCTCATCGATGCCGCGGTTTGAGGCGGCATCGATCTCCATTACATCCATGGCGCGCCCCTCAGTGATCGTCTGGCATATGGTGCAGGCGTTACAGGGCTCGCCTTTGCCGCCCTCGAGGCAGTTTGCCGCCTTGGCCAGGATGCGACCGGTGCTGGTCTTTCCCGTCCCGCGAGGGCCGCAGAAGAGATAGGCATGGGCCACCCGTCCCGCCTTGAGTGCGTTCAAGAGGGTCTGGGTCACGTGGTCCTGTCCCACTAGCTCGGCCAGGGTCTGGGGGCGCCACTTGCGATAATATACCTGCGCTCCCATCCTTTCGCCGTTTTCGACCTTACCTCGCTTTTTCGCCATTTGCAACCTTTATACTACGTCCGCATCGATCGCCTGTTTATGTCCTTACTCAATTATCGCCTTTACAGTCCACTGTATACCGGATATTTCTCGCCGCTCTCCCTGGTGTCGGAGATCAGGCTGTCCACTGCCTTGAGCATACGCTCCCTGTCCAGTGAAGGCTTGCCGTCTATCCCCCACATGTATCGGTTGGCGATATGGTCGCTTACCACAAAATCGGATGATACCTCTAGCTCCTCTATCAGCAGGCGCACCTCCCGGAGCAGGCCCTCAACGGTTTGCCGGCTGAACTCTTCCCGCTCGTACCTTTCGGCGAGGGGGGTGCCGGGAATAACGAACAGGGTGCGCAGGCGGATGAAGTGCGGATTTATAGCATTCAGTACGCGGGCGGTGCCGCGGGCATGCTGCTCCCACTTCTCCTGACCACCGAGGCCGGGCATAATGTACTCGGAGAGCTCAAATCCGGCCTGGAGAGCCTTCTGACCGCCCAGTATCATCTCATCGGGGGTTGCTCCCTTCTGGATTATACTTAGCAACTCCCCGTCGCCGGTCTCCAGCCCCACGTGGAGCCGGTTAAGCCCGGCCTCTCGCAGCATCTTGAGGTCCTCCATGCTTTTCTTGACCAGTGTTTTGGCGCGGGCGTAGCTGGTAACCCTTTCCAGGGTGGGGAAGGTCTGGTAGAGAAAGCTGACGATCTCGGCCAGCTCCTCCGATTTCATGATGATGCTGTTGGAGTCGGCGATGAAGGCGTGCCTTACCTCCCCATCATTTAGCCAGTATAACCCGTTGGCCCTGGCCACCATATCCACGCGGTCACCGTGTCCGTTCCTCCATGCCCGTTCCTTTATCTCATCGGTAACTATCTTCATGGTGCGGATGTCATTCTTGACATCATCCACTGGCCTCAGCTCCAGCTTGGCCCCCTTATACATGCTGCAAAATTCGCACCTGTTCCAGGAGCAGTTTCTGGTAGCCCTGACCAGGAGGCTGTGGGCTTCCGTGGGTGGCCTGTAGGGTGGCTGCTCATAATAGAGGTTCATCGCTGATTTCTCCCAGTACCCTTTTCTCCGCAGCCCTCATCCTGGCTTCAGCCGCTGCATCCTCATCCTGGTATCCCAGGAGATGGAGCACGCCATGGATCACCAGCAGCGCCAGTTCCTGCTCCAGGGAGTGTTTACGCTCTCTGGCCTGGATTGCCGCCCGAGGATAGGAGAGGAGCACCTCGCCAAGGTGAGTGGTGCCATCGGGAGGTGACACAAATGGGGTTTCCGCCTCGCCCTGGCGGTTTTCCATGAGGGCGAAGGAGAGCACATCGGTGGTCTCATCCTTCCCCCGGTAGCTTCGATTGAGCTGCCGTATGGTCTCATCGTCGGTGATAACCAGCCCCAACTCCACCGGAGAGTCCACCTCTTCCTGGATAAGGGTCTTTTCCACCACACGCCTGATCCACTCCTCAGCCACCTGTCCCTGGAAAGGCTCATCGATCTTTACATAAAGCTTGCATCCGGACATAGGGACACTACCGCTCCCTGTCGGAATCATAGCACAGCGGGGGCAATTCTTCAATATATTGCTCTTGACGTCAGCCTGACGGGGCGGTATTATCCTTCTGGGATGATGGGCTTCTTGGAGAAGCTGCTTGAGGCTGCCCGTACCAACGGGAGCCTGCTTTGCGTTGGGCTCGACCCCGATCCGGAGCTGATGCCAGCCGGGATGGGCGTACTGGAATTCAATCGCGCTATCGTTGATGCCACCTCAGACCTGGTATGCGCCTACAAGCCCAACCTCGCCTTCTACGAGGCACTGGGTACTGAAGGGCTCAGGGCGCTGGAGAAGACCGTTACCTATATACCTGATACAATCCCGGTTATCGGGGATGCCAAGCGGGGCGATATCGGCAGCACCGCGCGGGCCTATGCCCGGGCGCTCTTTGAAACCCTCGGCTTCGATGCCGCCACGGTGAACCCCTATATGGGCTATGACTCCCTGGAGCCATTTATTGAGTACAGAGAAAAGGGGGTGTTCATCCTATGCCGCACCTCCAATGCAGGCTCGGTCGATTTCCAGGACCTGGTGCTTTCCGGCAAGTCGGCGGGGGTGGAAGGGGGCGAGAGACCACTGTTCGAGGTGGTGGCACTGCGGGCCAGGGAGTGGAACGCCCTGGGCAATGTGGGGCTGGTGGTGGGCTCTACCTACCCCCAGGAACTGAGGAGAGTGCGCCAGCTCTGCCCCCAGATGCCGCTGCTGATTCCGGGCATCGGTGCTCAGGGTGGCGACCCGGCCAGCGCAGTTCGCTATGGGGTGGATGCCCGGGGGGAAAAGGCTATAATCAGCTCCTCGCGTCAGATCATCTATGCTTACCTGGGGGAGGGTGGAAAGGGCGGAGATTTCGCTGCAGCCGCCCGTGGCGCCGCGCTCAAGCTGCGCGATGAGATTAACCGTTACCGGGGGCATACCTGAAGATGGAGATAAATGTTGGCGATGTGGTGCGCCTGAAGAAGAAGCACCCCTGCGGCAGCGACCAGTGGCAGGTGGTCAGGGTGGGTGCTGATATCGGGGTCAGGTGTCAGAAGTGCCACCGACGCGTGCTTCTGGCGCGGGGCGTTTTCGAGCGCCGGGTGAGGGCTGTGCTACCGGAAGGCGGGGGTGCGGCTCATCAAGATACACCGGGGGTTCGATATGTCTCGAATTAAAATAGACTTGCCGGAGCTGTTTGATTTCGATACTGAGGTACGGGTGAGTATAAACGACATCAACGCCGGTGGACATCTGGGGAACCACTCTTTAGTCGCAATATTGAATGAAGCTCACCTGAGGTTTTTAGAGGCCAAGGGTTTTCCCGAGCCGGTGATCGACGGCCTCGCTTTCATCAATTCCGATCTGGCCATCGTTTACCGGTCGCAGGCATTTCACCGCGATGTTCTGAGGATCGAGGTCGCCGTTGCCAATTTCCATAAGTATGGCTGCGATATAGTATACCGGGTTACCAACAATCAGACCGGGAAGCAGGTAGCTGTGGCCAAGACAGGGATGTTGTTTTTCGATTACCAGAGGAATAAGATCGCCGAGGTTCCCGCAAGATTCAAGTCGGTCTTTGAGTCCAGTTAGCACGTCTCATTTTTTGTAAAAAATGGTGAGAATGCACGTCAGCTTGCCGGTGGGATGAGTCGCAGGGCGGGTGGCAGGCAGCGTATTTGGGAGCTCTAGAGCGAATTAGATCTATGAATGTGCGAGAATTTGCGACACGGATGCCCCCCAGCAAGCTGGGGGGTAATTCAACTAAAGGAAGAGGGTTGATATGGAAGACACAGGGTACAGTGTGCTGGACGCTATCGGGAATACGCCTCTGGTCAGGATAAAGAATGTATATGCCAAGCTGGAGAGCGTCAATCCAAGCGGTAGCATTAAGGACCGCGTCGCGCTGGAGATAATCGAGGCGGCCGAGAGGTCGGGGGAGCTGAAGCGGGGCTACACCATCGTCGAGGCCTCAAGCGGCAACACCGGCATCTCGCTATCCATGGTGGCCATGGCAAAGGGTTATCGCATGGTGGTGGTCATGCCGGAGAATATGAGCGAGGAGCGCAAGCAGATGATGCTGGCATTTGGCGCCGAGCTGGTGCTCACCTCCAGGAGCGGCAGCCTGAGGGAGGCTATCGAGCGGGCGGAGGAGATCGCCACGAAGACGAGGCACTTCATAGCCCGGCAGTTCAGCAACCCGAACAATATAAAAGCGCAGGAGAAGACCGGTGAGGAGATACTGCAGCAGATCGGGCCGGTGGACGCCATCGTAGCCGGAGTCGGCACCGGCGGCACGCTCATGGGCTTATCCAACGTCATAAGGAGAGAAAACCCGGATGTCAAGGTCATTGCCGTGGAGCCTGAGGAGGCGTCCGTCATGTTCGGCGGTAGCGACGTCCGTATCGAGGAGCACCAGATTCAGGGCATAGGCGATGGCTTCATCCCCAAGATCGTCGACATGAGCAGGGTGGATAACGTCTACACCGTAGGCAGCAAGGAGGCGGTGGACATGGCCCGCAGTTTGTGCCACAAGCACGGGCTCATGGTGGGCATAAGCTCCGGCGCCAATATGCTGGTGGCGCTGAGGGTAGCGAAGAAATACGACAAGGTCGTTACCGTCCTGCCGGACAGGGGCGAGCGCTACCTGAGCATGGACCTGTTCAAGTATTAGGCTGAGTGGAACCTGATTGATAGTGAGGAGCAACCTGTATTACATGGTGGCACCAAGTAGCGCTGCGTCTCATTCTGTCATATAAATTTATCGACCTTGTATCCGGGCGTACCGCATAGTATCAGCGGGTGACATACAATTTGTCGGCAAAATGTCGGTAAAAGCACGCTAGCCTGTGGGGACTATATAGGGCTTGGGCATAAAGGTTATGAGAGAGGGGCCACCCGTTCCCAGGTAGCCCCTTTTAATACGCCTAGAGGGCTAATTACTACGTTACCCTTCCTCCTTTTCCAGTTGCTTCGTTACCCCCTTGGCAAGTTTGACATTGTGTGTATCAGTTCTTCCTCTGTGTAGCCAGCGCCGGCTCCCTCCACTTCTTCCGCCGGCTGTTTCCTACGCGCAGTTGGAATATTCAACTCTCTATGGCAGCCACATTGGATACATACCAAATACCAGCCGTATGAATCATTTTCGATAAAGACGTTACCTCCGCAGCGAATGCATCCTTTAAGTCTCCACGTTTGCATAGTATGCCTCCTTACCCTGAGCGATTTTTGAGAAGCAGGTCAACCTCACATAACTTATATTATCTTTATTTATATACATTATACTATATTAAAATTAAGCATAATTATATTATATTATAGTTTATACCATAATTATGACAGTTTGTCAATAGTATTTACCTATTTGAGGAAATATTGATGACATCCAATCCATCAATGAAGCGGGGAGCTGGAACAGGCCGTCAGGCTCAACGCTGTCGAGCCTGAGGAGGCGTCCGTCATGTTCGGCGGTAGCGACGTCCGTATAGAGGAGCACCGCATACAGGGCATAGGCGATGGCTTCATGCCCCAGGATCGTCGAGATGAGGAGGTTGAAAAGGGTCTAAACCATAGGCAGTAAGGAGGCAGTGGATATCGCCCGCAGTTTATGCCGCAAGCACGGGCTGATGGTGGAGATAGGTTACGGTGTCAACATGCTGGTTGAGCTAAGGGTAGCGAAGAAATAGGATAAGGTGGCAACAGTCTTGCCTGGGCTCTCTTCACCCCTGCCCCCACCTCTCGTGGAAGACTATCTCCCCTAGCTCCTTGCGGCCGGGGCCTTCGGGCTGCTCGGCGGGGTGGCCCAGGGGGATGAGCTCCACGACCCTTACCCCTTCGGGCACGCCAAGTATCTCCTCGGCCTTTTTGGCGTCGAACAGGCCGACGTGGACGGTAGCGAGTCCCAGCTCTACCGCGGCGAGCATGAGGCTCTGGGAGGCGGAGGCGACATCGAACATATACCAGTAGTCGCCCTTGTCGGTTACCACCTCGCCCCGCTTAAAGCCGGCCCTGCCGGTCTCGGCGCAGGCGACGAGCACCACGGGGACGGTCCGCACCGCATCCCTGGCGGGGTTGGTGGAGGACAGGGTGTCGGCAAGCCTGGATTTGGTGTCGGGGTCCTTGACCACTATCCACCTGACGCACTGTTTGTTGGCCCACGAAGGCGCCCAGCGGGCGGCATCCAGCACTATCTCGATATCACTGTCGCTTATTGGGTCTGTCGTATACTTGCGTACGCTGCGGCGGCTCTTTATTGCTTCCATAACTTCCATCGCTTCTATTCCTCCTTATTCTGAACCAGTTTTACCCGAAAAAAGTAACCGTACTGTAGTATATCCCTAATAGGAGAGTGAAGACAATGAGGTGTAATAATCCAGCACATTGGTGATGCGTCGCCGTTCGCCTGCTTTTACGCTGTCATTGCGAGGGAAATAGAGCTACATTCCATGTCGTTCCGAACCTGTTTCGGAATCTCGAGGTTAATAGGGGGATGCTGAAAGCAATGGGTAGGATGGCTAGATTACCCGATCTCCGAGCAAGGCCGACAGGTCGGTCCGTCTTACGGACTCCGATACTTCGTTCGGAGCCGACACTTTGGCCAGCATCGGAGTCCGATATTTCATTCGGACAAGTCGGGCAACAGGCTTGGCCAGCCTAACCGGCGGATCGAGGCCACGCGGAGGGTATTGGGTCTCAGTGGTGTTCTGTCATGAGACGTGGGACGCCCCTTTATGGCTCCTGCTTAGTAGAACCTGTAGTGTAGCACGCTGGACTGGTAAATAAAACGGGGGTGGGACACCTGTCCCACCCCCCGTACTCTTCTCGTCTACTATTTAATAGTCTACGTTGACCGCTTCCTCTGTGTTATAACTATGACTGACATAGCCAGGATGATAAACGCCGCAAGCCCCAGCCACGGCGCCAGTACCTGCAGCCGGTCCACCGGCTTGATGACACCGCCAACGGGCACTATTGGCTCGGTCTCGCAGACCTTGGCCACGAAGGCGTCGTAGCTGAACTTGTTGTATTCCAGGTCCGGCCCCACGGTCACGGGGAATTCTTCGGTGGTTTCGTCGGAATCGGTGTAACCGGCGACGTAGGCGCAGCCGGAGCCGTCCACGGCGATGCCATAGCCTAAGTCCTCCTGGGAGCCGCCGATGTAGCCGCAGTAGTCCAGCCCGGTGCCGCCGGCCTTGACCTTAGAGACGAAGGCGTCGCCGTAGCCGCCGCTGTAGCTAGTGTCTGGCCCCACGGCCACGGGGAAACCTTCGGTGGTCTCGTTGGACTCGGTCCAGCCGGTGACGTAGGCGCAGCCTGAGCCGTCCACGGCGATGCCGTAGCATTCGTCCTCCTGGGAGCCGCCGATGTAGCCGCAGTAACCCAGCCCGGCGCCGCCTGCATTGACCTTGGCCACGAAAGCGTCGCTGCCGCCGCCGTTGAAGCTAAGGTCCGGCCCCCCGGCCACAGGGAAGGTGGCCTCGTCAGAATAGGTTCGGCCGACGACGTAGGCGCAGCCCGAGACGTCCACGGCGATGCCGTAGCCATAGTCAGACTCGTTGCCGCCGATGTAGCCGCAGTAGACCAGCCCGGTGCCGTTGGCGCTGACCCTGGCCACAAAGGCGTCGTTGTTGCCGTTAAAGTCCAGGTCCGGCCCCCCTAATACTGGGAAGGTGCTCTGGTTGGAGCTGGTGTATCCGGTGACGTAGGCGCAGCCCGAGCCGTCCACGGCGATGCCACGGCTCTCGTCTTCATCTGCGCCGCCGATATACCCGCAGTGGTCCAGCATGGTGCCGTTGGCGCTGACCTTGGCCACGAAGGCGTCGTAGGTGCCGCCGCTGTAGCTCAGGTCCGGCCCCACTTTCACGGGGAAGGTAGTCTGGTTAGAGCTGGTGGAGCCGGTGACGTAGGCGCAGTCCGAGCCGTCCACGGCGATGCCACCGCCCCATTCAACGGCGGAGCCGCCGATGTAGCCGCAGTAGTCCAGCCCGGTGCCGTTGGCGCTTACCTTGGCCACGAAGACGTCGCTGCTGCCGTTATAGGTCAGGTCCGGCCCCACTTTCACGGGGAAGGTGGCCTCGTCGGAATAGGTTCGGCCGGTGACGTAGGCGCAGTCCGAGCCGTCCACGGCGATGCCACGGCCCCAGTCATCGGCGGAGCCGCCGATGTAGCCGCAGTAGTCCAGCCCGGTGCCGCTGGCATTGACCTTGGCCACGAAGGCATCCAAGTCGAGGTTGTGGCTCGTGTCTGGCCCCACGGTAACGGGGAAGGTGGCCTCGTCGGAATTGGTGTAGCCCGTGACATAGGCGCAGCCCGAGCCGTCCACGGCGATGCCGTTGCCCACGTCAACGCCTAAGCCGCCGATGTAGCCGCAGTAGACCAGCACCACGGGGTCGATTACCAAGAGCTCACCCGGGTCATAGCTCCCCACCTCGAAGCCGTAGCTGTGGGCCTCCTCGTCCAGCGCGTAGCTCGAATCCACCGGCAGTCGCTCCCCCCCGACATCCTGGTAGGCCACCGGCCGGTCATCGATAAAACCGCCCACCGGCGTGCTCACCTCCAATTGCCCACCCTCATTGAGGGTCAATGCGCTGGCGCCGTCGTAGGCCAGCCTTATCTGTCCCGGGTCGGCCCCCGGTTGCACCATAAAGGTGTATTTCAACAGGCTGGTGTCGCCGCTGTAGACCAGGTCAATCCCGGGCCACAGGTCGGGGTAGGCCACGCCGGCGTAGGCGGGCAGCCCCGTCTTCCATTCCTCCGGGGAGCCCTTGAAGTAGCTGATGACGGCCTCGGTCCGGTCCTTACCGACGGGCTGGACGTCGGGGTCCGCGCCCACAAACTCGAGCTTAATGGCATAGTGCTCCTGGGAGTCGGCCTCCTCACCGGGACCGCTCATCGCGAAGGTCACGCCCCGGGCGGTGAAGTAGAGGCTCATGTCTTGGCCCTGGACGTAGTAGGCCACGCGCTGGTCCAGCTGCCCCTGGTTCTCGATGAAATAGAGGGGGAGATTCAAAAGCGCTAATTCGACGCCGTCTTCCGCCACCGCATCGGCCTGTGCTGGCACTTCTGCGGCCTGGGCCAGCCCCGCTGACTCGGCGCCGTCCATTTCCGGCGCCAGCGCCGCGCCCAGCAGAAGTAAGAGTGCCACGCTAAAAGTGATTGCCTTTTTCATTGTCCCCCCCTAATGCTTTTTATTTTACTAGTGTGATGATACTCTTGGGGAGGCAGGCCGTCAACCCTGCGTACTCGTGCATTGAACTCGCTGTAAGTTACCGCTATGTGATTTTTTAAGAGACTGATGAAAAAGAGGTGCCCCGATTATGTAGGGGGCACTCTACCTTATCACCATTGCCGATACTAAGAAACGGGGGTGGGACACCTGTCCCACCCCCCATGTTCTTTTCGTCTACTCTTTAAGAGCCTACGTCGCTCGCTTCCTCTGCGTTATCACTATGACTGACATAGACAGGACGATAAACGCTGCCAGCCCCAGCCATGGCGCCAGTAGCTGCAGCCGGTCAACCGGCTCTACAAGTCCGCCAACGGGCATTATTGGCTCGGTCTCGCAGACCTTAGCTACGAAGGCGTCGAAGCCGCCGTTGTAGGTCAGGTCCGGCCCCACGGTATCGGGGAAGGTGGCCTCGTCGGAGCTGGTCCCGCCGGTGACGTAGGCGCAGCCCGAGCCGTCCACGGCGATGCCGTTGCCGTAGTCATCGCTGAAGCCGCCGATGTAGCCGCAGTAGTCCAGCCCTGTGCCGCCGGCATTGACCTTGGCCACGAAGGCGTCGCGGTCGTCGTTGTGGGTCAGGTCCGGCCCCACGGCTACGGGGAAGCCCTCGGTCACGTTGGAGCTGGTGTAGCCGGTGACGTAGGCGCAGCCGTCACCGTCCACGGCGATGCCGAAGCCGTAGTCCCAGTCGGAGCCGCCGATGTAGCCGCAGTAGTCAAAGTTGTTCTCAGGAGTTGGGTCATCAGGCTCCACCTTGACCTTGGCCACGAAGGCGTCGTAGAGGCCGTTGTGGCTAGTGTCCGGCCCCACGGCAACGGGGAAGCTGGCCTGGGTGGAGTTGGTGTATCCGGCAACATAGGCGTTGCCCGAGCCGTCCACGGCGATGCCTGAGCCCCTGTCGTATTCGGAGCCGCCGATGTAGCCGCAGTAGTCCAGCCCTGTGCCGCCGGTATTGACCTTGGCCACGAAGGCGTCGGTGCTGACGCCGTTGAAGGTCAGGTCCGGCCCCACGGCAACGGGGAAGCCCTCGGTTTCGTCGGAGAGGGTTTCGCCGGTAATATATGCGTAGCCGTCACCGTCCACGGCGATGCCACAGCCGTAGTCCCAGTCGGAGCCGCCGATGTAGCCGCAGTAGTCGTAGTTGTTCTCAGGAGTTGTGCTATTAGGATTCGCCTTGACCTTGGCCACGAAGGCGTCGAAGCCGCCGTTGTAGGTCAGGTCCGGCCCCACGGTATCGGGGAAGGTGGCCTGGGTGGAGTAGGTGTAGCCGGTGACGTAGGCGCAGCCCGAGCCGTCCACGGCGATGCCGAGGCCGTAGTCATCGTCGAAGCCGCCGATGTAGCCGCAGTAGTCCAGCACGGTGCCGTTGGCACTGACCTTGGCCACGAAGGCGTCGCGGGCGTCGTTGTGGGTCAGGTCCGGCCCCACGGCTACGGGGAAGCCCTCGGTCACGTTGGAGCTGGTGTAGCCGGTGACGTAGGCGCAGCCGTCACCGTCCACGGCGATGCCGTTGCCCCTATCAGAGTCGGAGCCGCCGATGTAGCCGCAGTAGTCCAGCCCGCTGCCGTCTGCCTTGACCTTGGCCACGAAGGCGTCAGTGCTGCCGTTGTAGGTCGTGTCCGGCCCCACGGCCACGGGGAAGGTGGTTTGGTCAGATTCGGTGAATCCGGTAACGTAGGCGCAGCCCGAGCCGTCCACGGCGATGCCGTGGCCTGCGTCAGAGTCGGAGCCGCCGATGTAGCCGCAGTAGACCAGCACCGCGGGGTCGATTACCAACAGCTCGCTTGGGTCATAGCTCCCCACATCAAAGCCGTAGCTGTGGGCCTCCTCGTCCAGCGCGTAGCTCGACTCCACCGGCACTCGCTTCCCGCCGACAACCTGGTAGGCCACCGGCCGGTCATCCTGGAAGCCGCCCACAGGAGTGCTCACCTCAAGCTGCCCGCCTTCATTGAGGGTCACCGCGCTCGCGCCGTCGTAGGCCAGCCTTATCTGGCCCGGGTCGGCCCCCGGCCGCACAAGGAAAGTGTACTTCAACCGGCTGGCGTCGCCAGTGTAGACCAGGTCAATCCCGGGCCACAGGTCAGGGTAGAGAACGCCGGCGTAGGTGGGAAGCCCCGTCTTCCATTCCTCCGGGGAGCCCGTGAAGTAGCTGAAAACGGCCTCGGTCCGGTCCTTTCCGACGGGCTGGACGTCGGGGTCTGCGCCCACAAACTCAAGCTTAATGGCATAGTGCTCTTGGGAGTCGTCCTCCTCCCCGGGACCGCTCATCGCGAAGGTGACACCCCGGGCGGTGAAGTAGAGGCCCATGTCTTGGCCCTGGACGTAGTAGGCCACGCGCTGGTCCAGCTGCCCCTGGTTCTCGATGAAATAGAGTGGGAGACTCAAAAGCGCTGCCCCGACGGCGTCTCCCGCCGCCGCATCGGCCTGTGCTGGCACTTCTGCGGCCTGGGCCAGCCCCGCTGACCCGGCGCCGTCCATTTCCGGCACCAGCGCCGCGCCCAGCACCAGGAAGAGTGCCACGGTAAAAGTGATTGCCTTTTTCATTGCCTCCCTCCTGCTTATTATTTTATTGGTGTTATGATACTCTTGGGTAGGCAGGCTGTCAAACCTGCGTACTCGTCCCCGCGGTTGATTTATCGCAAGGCGTCTCGCAACGATAGGTGAAGCGGGATCCACGATACCAGGTATCAACTATCTATCTGAACGAGATCATGCTGACGATACCTCGGCTTATAAGGCACCGATGCGGGGGCCGAGTCTTGCATAAACTGTGTAGGGTTTGTTGAAACCCGATAAGATAGGGTATGTTGACATATGCAAAGATATTGCGCTAGAATTATATAGGGTCAGAATTATGAGTGGAGGATGTCCATGATCGAGATGACCATCGATAGCATTCGAATGAGCCTGATGAACTATCAGCGTGTGGTGATCCTCAAGGAAAAGGACGGGGAGCGTTACCTTCCTATCTGGATAGGTCCAGCGGAGGCGGACTCCATAGCGATAAAATTGCAGGACGTTCAGGTGCCCCGACCGATGACCCATGATCTGTTGTGCTCCGCGATCCAGGCTCTAGGGGCTAGGGTCAACTCGATCGTTGTAAACGAGCTTCGTAACGATACCTTCTATGCCCGGATCTTCATCGTGGTTGATGGAAGGGATCTGGAGATCGATTCCCGTCCCAGCGATGCCATCGCCCTTGCGGTAAGGGTGGAGGTGCCGATTTATGCCGAAGAGTCAGTGCTGGAGAAAGCGGGGATACTTCTCCCCGCTGACGGTAAACAGGGCGATCTCAGCGATGATGAGCTAAATAAGCTTTCCCCCTTCAAGGACTTCGTAGATACACTGAACCTGGATGATCTGGGGAAATCGTAGCGTGTCTTTGGCGGTAGCAGCATGGATGAGAGACTTATCAAGCGCTTGATCACCAATATAAAGTGTAGCGTGTGCGGGGAGCGGTACGATGGGGAAAATGTGAAGTTTCTCGGACGCTACACTGACCTCTGGTTTCTTAGCGTCTATTGCCCCACTTGTCAGACTCAGGGTTTGGTGGCTGCGGTGCTCAATGAGGAGGAGACCCCGGAGCTGGTTACCGACCTCACTGAAGGGGAGTATGACAAGTTCAGCGAAATGGCTGCGGTGGAGGCCGATGATGTGCTGGACCTTCATAACTTCCTGAAAGAGTTCAACGGGGATTTTTCACGCCTTTTCTCGAACTAATAGGTATGAAGCAGGGTTGAATACGGTTAGACCCCCCGACGTATCGGGGGGTTTTTATTTCTGGGGGCAGGTTGTCCGGTGTCGTAGCCTGTGATATAATTTTTTGGGGGATGAGGATGAATCACTGGGAAGCGGCGCTCAGGCTTACCGGTGTTGGGTTTTATATTGGCGGTTGTATCGTCGGGGGGGTCTATCTCGGCTTATGGCTTGATGGGAAGTTTGATATTAGCCCTCTATTTACCCTGCTCGGGCTTGGCCTGGGCTTGTTTTTTGCTTTCTATGGAACATACCGCATGCTTCTCCCTGCTATGGGGAAGGGTAAGGAAGACTAGTGGCTGGTATCGGTTTGTGTTGGCGCCGAATGGGTAAATGGCGCCGGATAGGAATTATCGCCCTTATTTCCTTTGGTTTGATAGCAGTAGGAGCTGTCTTTTTCCCCATTTCTATGCCCCGTTTTGAACTCGCTGCGGAAGTGCTATGGTCTCCCTTTGGCATCCCGATCACCAATACCATGATTGGTGCCTGGCTTACCATTCTGGTAATGGGGGGTATAGCCTATGCCGCTACGCGCAAGATGAGGCTTGTGCCACATGGGTTGCAGAACGTCATGGAAGCTGCTGTAGAAATGCTCATGAATTTCGTGGAGAGCATAGCGGGAAAGGAGAATGGGCGTAAATTTTTCCCCGTGGTCGCTACCATCTTCATCTTTGTCATCGCTAATGCCTGGCTGGCGCTCTTCCCCGGTTTCATGAGCATAGGTTTGTGGCATGGCAATGGTGAAGAGCAGGTTCTGGTACCTTTCTTCAGGGGGGCGAATACCGATGTAAATTTCCCCCTTGCGCTGGCGCTCGTTTCCTTCATCTTTGTCGAGTATTGGGGCTTCAGGTCTCATGGCTTCATCCGCTACATGAGCAAGTTTGTCAATGTTCGCCAGTACTTTGGTGGCATGGGGCAGATGCTGCGGGGCCGGGTCCGCAGTGGCATGGGTATGCTATTTAGTGGAATTATCGATATATTCGTGGGCTTTATCGAGATGGTAAGTGAGATGGTGCGCATAATGAGTTTCACCTTCCGTCTCTTTGGCAATATGACCGCCGGGGAGATCCTTATTTTTTCGATGATGTTTCTTATTCCCTGGGTGGCGGCAATACCCTTCTATGGGCTGGAGCTTTTTATAGGTTTCGTTCAGGCTCTTATCTTCTGTGGTTTGACCCTGGTTTTCCTGGTTATGGCGGTTGCTCCTCACGAGGAGCACTGATATAAACAAAACTGAAAGGGGGATGAATTATGGACTCCGAAACCATGAGGTTGATCGCCGCAGCAGTTGCCATTGGCGCCGGTGCCCTGGGACCTGGCTTGGGGATCGGCATGTTAGGGTATGGCGCCATGCAGGCGTTGGGCAGAAATCCCGAGGCACGCGGTCCCATCCAGACTAATATGATCCTGGCTATCGCCTTCTGCGAGGCTATCGCAATCTATGCCCTCATTGTGGCCATTATGCTGATCTTCATCGCATGATTGCCGGACTTCAATCTAGAAGGACGAGTTGATATGGGCGCTATAGGCATTGACTGGCAGGTTTTGCTGGCTCAGCTCATAAATTTTGGGATCCTCTTTGGCCTCCTTTTTTTCCTGCTCTATAAGCCGATGCGCAGGACGTTCGATGCGCGCTCTAACAGAATCAAGGAGAGCATGGAGCAGGCTGAGCAGATCAAGGAACAGATGGCCAGGACCGAAGAGCAGGTTAGGGAGCAACTGGCGGCTGCCCGCAGGGAGGGGCAGGATATATTGGCTCAAGCGGCTCAGATGGGGGATCGCCTCAAGGAGGAGGCGAGGGGAGAGGCCAGGCAGGACGCGGAGGTTATCGTCGCCCGGGCGCGCACCGAGATCGAGCGAGAGCGTGATGAGGCTATCGATGAGGTCAAGCGCCAGTTTGTTGACCTGGCGATAACCGCTGCCGAGAAGGTGGTAAACGAGACCTTGGATCGGGAGAAGCATCGCCGCCTCATCGAGGAGGTGCTGGAGCAGGCACCGGGTGGTGAGCGGTGATGGTGGGGTTGCTAAAGAGGAAGGGGTAATAGTGGTGGTTATAGAAAAGGAGGGCTGATGGCGCGGGCTGCGGCAAGAAGGCATGCCCAGGCGGCGTTTCAGATCGCCCTGGAACGGGAAGAATTGGATTTATGGCGCGGGGACCTGGAGCGGCTCTCCGAAGCGTTGAAAGAGCCCCTTCTTTTTACCTTTTTGGAGAGCCCGCGGATTCACTTTGAAGAGAAAGCGAGGATCCTGCGCCAGGGCCTCGAGGGGCTAAACCCCCTGGTAATGAACCTGGCCCTGCTGCTGGTGTCCCGGGGGAGACTTCACTTGGTGTCGGATATGGTTCTTGAGTACGGGCGGCTGGTCGATGAACATCGGGGGATCGCTCATGCCGAGGTGACGACTGCCGTCCCGCTGGAGCCTGACGAAAAGGATAAGCTGGTTCATCGTCTCGGTGACCTGGTGGGTAGGGAGATCGTGCTCACCACCAGGGTCGCCCCTGCCATTATCGGGGGGCTTGTGGCCAGGGTGGGCGATAAGCTCATCGATGGCAGCACTAGGTCCAGGCTTCTCGCTCTCAGGGAGAGCCTGATGAAGTAGATCGGAAGGTTTTCGTTCTCCACAAGGGCTTGGTGGGATAGATCGGAAAGTTGATCCTTGAAATAGATCGAAGGAATAAATCGGAGGTTAAAAAATGGCTCGTGCCCATGACTTCGCCGCGATCATAAAACAACAGATAGAGCAGTTTGGCACCACGGTAGCCATGGTGGATGTGGGCACCGTGGTTGAGGTGGGCGATGGCATTGCCCGCATTCATGGGCTCTCCGGTGCCAGGTATAATGAGCTGCTCCAGTTCCCTAACAGTGTGATCGGTATCGCCCTCAACCTGGAGGAGGATAGCGTTGGCGCGGTGATCCTCGGCGAATGGGCTGATATCAAGGAGGGGGACGAGGTGCGCTCCACCGGCAGGATTGCCGAGGTGCCGGTGGGTGACGGCCTTATAGGTCGGGTAATCGATCCCCTGGGCCTGCCTCTGGATGGCAAGGGGTCGCTGAAGTATAAGAAAACCTCCCCGGTGGAGCGGGTGGCGCCCAATGTGGTGCTTCGCAAGTCGGTGGATACCCCGGTACATACCGGGATCAAGGCTATAGATAGCATAATCCCCCTGGGGCGGGGGCAGCGAGAGCTCATTATTGGCGACCGCGCCACCGGCAAGAGCGCTATCGCCCTCGATGCAATCATCAGCCAGAAAGGTGGCGACCTCATCTGTATATATGTTGCCATTGGACAGAAATCATCCAAGGTAGCGCAGGCGGTGGCAACACTGGAGAACCATGGAGCTATGGAGCATACCATCGTGGTATCGGCTCATGCTTCCGACCCGGCGGCGCTGCAGTATCTCGCCCCTTACGCCGGCTGCGCCATCGGCGAGGAGTTCATGGAGCAGGGGCGGGATGCCCTGATTATCTACGATGACCTCTCCAAGCATGCCTGGGCCTATCGTGAGCTATCCTTGCTGCTGCGTCGCCCACCGGGTCGCGAGGCTTACCCAGGCGACATCTTCTATCTCCATAGCCGCCTGCTGGAGCGCGCCGCTAAGATGGCGCCGCAGTATGGTGGCGGCTCGCTAACCGCCCTGCCCATTATAGAAACCCAGGCCGGTGATATATCGGCCTATATCCCCACCAATGTGATCTCCATCACCGACGGTCAGATATATCTGGAAACCGATCTATTCAATGCAGGGGTGCGGCCGGCGCTAAATGTCGGGCTCAGCGTCTCCAGGGTAGGGGGCGCTGCTCAGAGCCGTGCGATGAAGCGGGTGGCGGGAAAGTTGAGGCTGGGCCTCGCTCAGTACCGGGAGCTGGCGACATTCTCCCAGTTTGGCGCTGCCGAGCTGGACAAGGCAACCAGGATGCAACTGGAGCGGGGGCAGCGCATCACCGAGGTGTTGAAGCAGCCCCAGTATGTTCCCATGCCCCTCAAGAAAGAGGTAACCATCCTCTACGCCGTGATCAACGGCTACCTCGACGATGTCCCTGTGGAGAAGGTAAGGGGCTTTGAGGAAGGCTTCCACCGCTTCATGGAGACGAGCCATCCCGAGATTGGCCAGCGCATCGCTGAGGAGAAGGAGCTTAGCGATGAGACCGAGGAGTCGCTGAAGCAGGCGATCGCCGAGTTCAAGGAGAAGGTGCCGTACTAAATTTTTCAAACTATATAATAGCTTATCAATATCTTCCTTGAAAATAGCGATTCTTCTATAGCGCATTTATTCCACTAACGGGCAAAGGGGTAGCAAAAGGCCAAAGAATGCCAACCATTCGTGAGATTCGCCGCCGTATAAGGAGTGTCCAGAGCACAGCCAAGGTCACCAGGGCAATGGAGATGGTTGCTGCCTCGAAGATGAGGCGTGCTCAGGAGCGCACCATCGCCGCTCGCCCCTACGCCGATAAGATGCAGCAGGTTCTGGCCGACCTGGCGGCGCTGCGCCGCTCCGGCGAGGAGATTCACCCCCTCCTCCAAAAGCGGCCGGTGAAGCGGATTGCCCTTATCCATATCACCCCCGACCGCGGCCTTTGCGGCGGGCTGATTGCCAGTGTCAACCGCAGCGCGGCGGGCTTTATCCTGGAGCAGCAGGCTCCAGTGACCATCCTGGTTATCGGTCGAAAGGGGAGGGATTTTATGGTGCGCACCGGGCAGGAGTTGCGAGCCGATCTCACCCGCCTTGGCGACCGTCCTTCGATAATCGATATCCAGCCCATCGCCCGAATAGTCATCGATGATTACACCGATGGAGGCATCGATGAAGTGTACATATCGTACACCCAGTTTGTGAGCACCATGAGCCAGCGGTCGGTGCTGTGGCGGCTGCTCCCCATTGAGCCGGCGGATATCGAGCCGGGGCATAGTGTGGAGTATATCTATGAGCCTTCACCGGACCAGGTGCTGGACCAGCTTCTCCCCCGCTTCGTTGAGATGGGGCTCTACCATGTCATCCTCGAGTCAATTGCCAGCGAGCAGTCGGCGCGGATGGTAGCGATGCGTAGCGCAACCGACAACGCCAACGAGATCATAGATGATCTCACCCTGACCTATAATAAGGCGAGGCAGGAGATGATAACGAAGGAGCTTCTGGATATCACTGGAGGGGCGGCGGCGCTGGGGTAGAGCGAAAAGGGAGCGGCGGCGCTGGTTTAGAATAAGGCAGGAGGTTATCATGGCCAAAGGAATGGCCAAAGGAATGGCCAAAGGAAAGGTGGTCCAGGTTATTGGCACGGTGGTGGATATAGAGTTCCCCCCGGATGGGCTGCCGGCGCTGAATAACGCTATCGAGATCCCCCTCAAAGGGGAGAAGATCCTCCTTGAGACGCAGCAGCACGTGGGGAACAACTGGGTTCGCTGTCTCGCTATGTCCCCCACCGATGGCCTGGAGCGTGGCGCCGAGGCCATCGACACCGGGGCGCCGCTCAGTGTCCCGGTGGGGCCAGCCACACTGGGGAGGCTGTTTAATGTCCTCGGCGAGCCACTGGACGATCTGGGGCCGGTTGAGGCTGAGGAACACTGGCCTATACACCGCCCCCCGCCCTCCTTTCGGGATCAGGAGACCTCCACCCAGATGCTGGAGACCGGGCTTAAGGTAATCGACCTGATCACCCCCTTCACCAAAGGGGGCAAGGTGGGAGCATTCGGCGGTGCCGGGGTGGGTAAGACCGTTATAATCCAGGAGCTTATTCGCAATATTGCCACCGAGCACGGCGGCTTCTCCGTTTTCGCCGGGGTGGGGGAGCGCTCCCGCGAGGGAAACGACCTTTGGCATGAAATGAGAGCCTCCGGCGTTATAGATAAAACGGTGCTCGTTTTCGGGCAGATGAACGAGCCTCCCGGGGTGCGGCTGCGCGTGGGCTTTGCCGGGCTAACCATGGCAGAATACTTCCGCGATATAGAGGGGCAGGACGTGCTGCTTTTCATTGATAATATCTATCGCTATATCATGGCCGGCATGGAGGTTTCGGCGCTTCTGGGGCGGATGCCATCGGCAGTGGGCTATCAGCCCACACTGGCTACCGAGATGGGCGACCTGGAGGAGAGGATAACCTCTACCAAAAAAGGCTCTATTACCTCCTTCCAGGCGATCTATGTACCTGCCGATGACTACACTGACCCCGGCGTGTCTACGGTGTTCGGTCACCTCGATGCTGTGGTTGCCCTGGAGCGTGCCATCGCCGAGCAGGGACTCTACCCTGCCGTCGACCCGCTGGCCTCCACCTCTCGAATCCTCGATCCGCTAATTGTAGGCGAGGAGCATTACGGAGTGGCCCGCGGGGTGCAGCGGGTGCTACAGCGCTACCGGGACCTGCAGGACATAATCGCCATATTGGGCATTGAGGAGCTCTCCGAGGAGGACAAGCTCACCGTATCGCGTGCCCGCAAGATACAGCGTTTCCTATCACAGCCTATGTACGTCGCCGAGACCTTCACCGGTATGGAAGGTCGCTACGTTCCGGTTAAGGAGACGGTGCGCGGCTTCAAGGAGATACTTGATGGAAACCACGATGCTCTCCCCGAGCAGGCCTTCTTCATGGCGGGCACCATCGATGAGGTGGTGGAGAAGGCGAAGGAACTGGAGGCGGCATAGGGGTAGGGGGGTGAAGTTATGGCGAGGAAACGGAGAGGCCCAATAGCAAAGGCTATTGAGAGATTGTGGTATTCCTTCAAGGGGAGTCAGATAAGTGAAGCTGGATTTCGGCGGGAACTAGAGGTAATTTTGAAAGACGCGTGCTTTAAAAATGTAGGTCTTGTAATTCAGAGATTGTCTATAGAATCAAACGATCAGAGGATTTGGGGGCTGGCTGACCAAGTAGACCCGAAAATAAGGCAAGCTTATCAGCATTGGCGTGGTACCATGTTACATAGAGGGCGAGAAATTGGCTAAACTCAAGTTTGAGATCGTAACCGTAGAGCGCGTGATCTACTCCGATGAAGTGGATATCGTTATCGCACCCGGTGTCGAGGGGCATCTTGGCATCCTGCCCAGCCACGCTCCACTCTTAACTATGCTTCAGCCCGGCGAGCTGGTGGTGCGCAAGGATGGAGAGGAGACGGCGATGTTTGTGAGCGGTGGCTTCCTCGAGGTGATGGATAATCGGGTTAGCGTGCTTGCCGATGTCGCCGAGCGGGCTGAGGAGATCGATATTGCCCGCGCTGAGGAGGCAAAGCGACGCGCTGAGCGGAAGCTCGAGGAACGCCCGGCCGAAATGGACCTTGCAGCCGCTGAGGCCGCACTGTTACGTTCTCTGATGCGGCTAAGGGTAGCGGAGCGCAGGAGGAAAAAGAGGCCTGGTTCAGGTGGAGCCCAGGGATTTTAGGAAGTAGGTCATCCTTTGCAGGGCTAGCGTCGGGCCTACCTCGTGGATGCGAACGTCCTTGGGCGCACGGGCAGCGGCGGGGGCATAGTTTAGTATCACTTTAATGCCACACTCCACCAGTCGGTCAATGGCTTGTTGTACCTGTGAAGGGGGCACAGCAACAATGCCGATTTCGATATTCTTTCTTTTCAACGTGTCGGCAAGCTCGGAGAGATCCTGGATCACCAACCCGTTGACGTTTCTGCCAATTTGATGTGGATCTATGTCAAAGGCAGCCACAATGGTAAACTCGCGTAGCGCAAGCATGCCATAGTCAAGGATAGCTTTACCCAATCTTCCCACCCCAATGAGAGCTATGTGCCACTCCCGGTCAAGCCCCAGGATCTGTCGCAGCTCTTCGCGGAGCAGGCTCACGTTATAGCCTTTGCCCTGCTTGCCGAACTTGCCGAAATAGCTAAGATCCTTTCGAATTTGCGCCGGGGTCATGTGTAATCTTTCTCCCAGCTCCTTAGAGCTCACCACCTCAGCGTTCTCCTCTGCGAAGGGGGTAAGGATGCGAAGATATAACGGCAACCGATAGATCACCACCTCCGGGATTTGATACCGCATATTTTTACCCTTTTCGCCAGTTAGAAATGAGGCCGATGTCATACCTGAAGGCTGCGCTATTTAATTATGCAGTAGCCTTATATCACGGTGGAAGATGCCTTAAGCTCTCTTACCGACCCAAACTTGCTTTATTTGGGTGGAACTTTATCCTTCAGCAACCCCGGGATCGTCTCAATAACGATGCACCCCCGCTCCAGATCCACCGATTTAACCACATCCTCGGTGGCGGGGATGAGGAGTTCCTCATTCCGGGATGGTACCACATAAACATCGTTACTCCCGGTGGACAGGATGCGGGCGATTCGCCCCAGCAACTCCCCCTCGCTGGTCCTCACCTCGAGGCCCAGCAGTTGAAACTGATAATATTCACCCTGTGGCAGGGGGCGGAGCTGGGACTGGGGCACCTCCAAGAATAGGCCGCGGAGCCCCTCGGCATCCTCCACGTTATCGATAGTGGCCAGCTTGAGGATTACCCTCCCCCGGTACCATCTGCTCCTTTCAATGGTCACCGCCCGTCCCTTGACGTAAACCACATCCTGGGGTGAGAACCGATCGGGGAAATCTGTCATCACCTCCACCTTTATCTCACCCCGCACTCCCTGCGGCGCAATCACCCGGCCAACCGCAATGAATTGGGAATCCATTGTGCCATTGACCAGGACTACATTACCACGAGCTCTACCCGGGTGCCTTCCTTAGCCGCCATCACTCGTAGCAGGGTGCGCATTGCCTGCACCACCCGGCCCTGCTTACCGATAACCCGCCCCATGTCTTCCGAGTCGACCTGAAGTTTGAGGAGCACCCCTCCCTCGCTTTGCTCCTCGGTTATCACCACCGCATCCGGCTTGTTCACGATTGCCTTGACGATAAATTCGACTAGCTCTTTCATTTTTCTCCTTTACTTATTTTTTCGATCCCTTCTTGGGGAAGGGTCGTGTGCTAACCTTCTCCTTTAACCGTAGACTCCTCATCAGCAGGCTTCTCCACCGCAGTTTCCTGCTCCGCTTCAGGCTCCACTGAAGGTTTCTCCTCGGCAGGCTCCTGCTCCGCGGGCTCCTCCACCGCTTCAGGCTCCTCTGAAGGTTTCTCCTTTGCAGGTTTCTTCTTGGGCGTCTTCGCCGGCTTCTCTTCGAGCTGCTTGGCAAGCTTCTCGGTGTGTTTCTTGGTGGGCTTTTCTAGGATGCCCAGCTTGGCTAGCAAGATCGCTACCCTTTCTGTAGGCCGCGCTCCCTGGCGAAGCCACTTTAGCGCCTTCTCTTCGTCGATTGCGATGGTAGCGGGGTCGGTGAGCGGATTGTAGTGACCGATGTTTTCAATAAATGCGCCATCGCGCGGGGCCCGGCTATCGGCGACCACCACCCGATAGCTGGGTCTCTTTTTCTTACCCACACGACTCAATCGTATCTTTAACATTGCTTATCTCTTAATGTTGCTATTATGGGTCATAAAGTGCTATATGTCAATGGGTTGGTGTGCGGTGGTATGGTTCAGATAGATGGGTGGCACATGATAGCTGATATGGTCTCGAAGCTATAAGAAGTCGAGTAACGCTTTGTTCCTATAGCATTCTCAGCAGAGGTGCTCTTGTTATTGCCACGGAAATAAAGCGACGCTCTTTACCAGTCTGACCCTATTTAGCCTGAAGCATTGGCCGACGTGTGCCAAAATGTCGACCGACCTGTTGGCCTCGGCCTCATCCTCGGGAGAAGAATCTTATTAGAGATTATTGGGTCACTTCCTCAATTAGAATAACATAGAGCGGAGGAGCTAGGATAATGGATAGGTTGTCCATAGTATTATCTATCGTAATGGGAACATGGGTTAGGTTGCCAGTGGGTATTACAGGGGATATAATTGACTGATGTGAAAGGGCGCAATCTTCATAGCTGGCAGGTAAGCGTTACGGAGGCTAAGGAAATTCAGCGAGCTCTTGCCGCTCAGGTGGTGAGAAGTAACGAGCTCGAGGTCCCTCATCTCGTTGCTGGTGTGGATATCTCTGGCGAGGACAGCAGGGGGCTGGCACGAGGGGTGGTGGTGGTGCTACGTTTTCCCGAGCTTGCGATTGTGGAGCAGGGTGTGGCGACGCTGCGGCTGAGCTTTCCCTATGTGCCAGGGCTGCTGTCCTTTAGAGAGGTGCCCTTGATCCTGGCCGCCTGTGAAGGGCTTAGCGTGACCCCGGACCTATTCATAGCCGATGCTCAGGGCATCGCGCACCCCAGGAGATTGGGGCTGGCTTCACACCTGGGGCTTCTGCTGGATGTGCCCACCATAGGATGTGCCAAGTCTATCCTGTGTGGCCAGCACGGTGATCTGGGACGGGAGCCCGGCGATTATGCCCCGCTCCTCGAGGGCGATGAGGTTATCGGGGCGGCGCTGCGTACAAAGAGGGGGGTAAATCCGGTGTATGTTTCCATCGGGCACAGGGTTGACCTTGAGGCCGCCATCCAATGGGTGACGGCGTGCCTGAGAGGCTATCGCCTCCCCGAGCCTACCAGGCTGGCTCACCTCGCCGCTTCAGGAAAACAGCACCCTGTGTCAAGGGCTGGGCAAGGGCAACAGTGAAGGTTGCCGATATAGAAGGGCCACGAATTGAATGGATGATGCAAGTATATGGCTGATACTTGGGCCCATTTTGGCAGCATTGTTTGGTGCTGTAGTAGGTGGCTTTATTCGTGAGTGGTGGGTTGAAAGGTTTTACAGGCCCAAGCTTTATATATTGGGTGAGAGCATTATCCAAAATATTCATTATAGAATAATGGTGAAGAACAGTGGCAAGAGAGCTGAGGAGAAATTGTGTTTATATGATCGCCTGGGGATATCGTCAGGGAGAGCCTGGGATCATTATAGGGTGAAGCTAGGGGTGATGGGATACTCCGGAGAAATAGTTATAATTGCAGCGAATGCAGACCCGGCTTGGGCATCATTTAAGCTCGTTCCCCAAAATGGCGATATAAAGCTGGTAATAACTGAGCGGAATCCAAATTGGGAGGAACCCATATAGAAACCGTCAGGAGGTCTAAATAGTGCAAGAACAAAAGAAAAGGCTTGAGGAGCTAGCGGAGAACGTCTCCCAAGTCATGGTGCGTCTTTGACCTCGCTCACAAGGAGCGTGAGATCGCTGAAATAGAGACGGAATCAGCCCGCCCCGATTTCTGGCAGGATCAGGAGACGGCGCGGGGTGTTATGCGTCATCTAGGGGAGCTGAGGGGGGAGGTGGATAAGTGGCGCATCATAGAAGGCAGGGCCGGTGAGCTTTTAGAGCTGGCAGAACTGGCGATCGCCGAGGAGGAGCCCGTGCTGGGGGAGGAGATCGCTGCCGAGGCGGAGAGGTTAGCCGCTCAGTTTGAAAGGATGGAGTTTGAGCTGCTCCTGGGCGGTGAGTACGAAAAGAGGAACGCCTTCCTCGCGGTTCACGCCGGTGCCGGGGGCACCGAGGCTCAGGACTGGGCGGAGATGCTTCTCAGGATGTATCTCAGGTGGGCGGAGCGCCGTGGCTATCAGGCGAGGGTAGTCGAGGTCTCCCCCGGTGATGAGGCGGGCATTAAGAGCGTCCTCATCCAGGTCACCGGAGATTATGCCTACGGCTACCTCAAGGCAGAGCGCGGGGTGCATCGCCTGGTTCGCCTCTCCCCCTTTGATGCCGACCATGCTCGGCATACCTCCTTCGCCCTGGTGGAGGTTTCTCCTGAGGCGAAGCGGGAGTTGGATGTTAGTATAAACCCGGATGATGTGAAGGTCGACTTCTATAGGGCCAGTGGACCTGGAGGGCAGCATGTACAGAAGACCAGCAGTGCGGTTCGGGTGACCCATCTCCCCACCGGTCTGGTGGCTGTCTGCCAGAATGAGCGCTCACAGTACCAGAACAAGGAGCTGGCGCTGAAGGTTCTCCTCGCTCGCCTCCTTGAGCTTGAGCTGGCAAAGCGTGCCGAGGAGCAGGCCAGGTTAAAGGGAGAGCATGTCGCCGCCGGTTGGGGAAACCAGATCAGGAGCTATGTACTACACCCCTATAAGATGGTAAAGGATCACCGTACAGGATACGAAACCAGTGACCCCTCCGCCGTGCTGGATGGGGCGCTGGATGGCTTTATCGATGCCTACCTCAAATTCGCCATGGGGAAGGGGTCATGAAGCGCATTTGTCGGTTGCTCCTGCTGTTTTTTACTCTCCATGCCCTGATCTTCCTCCCCGTTCCCTTTATCCTCACCCCGGCAACTACCCTGGCTCAGGGTGAGGTCACTGTAATATCCAGCGATGCCCTGGCGCAATTTCCCACCGCCATCACCTTTAGCCTGGAGGCAGAGGCAGCTACTGAGATAGCCGACATCGACCTTGAATATCGGCTGGGCAGGCGGAGCCTCACCCCGGTTAGCTGTAGGGTGGACGTCGATTTCACTCCTGGTCAACAGGTGGAGGCAAGCTGGACATGGGATATGCTGGATACAGGGGGATTGCCGCCGGGGACGGAGGTAGATTACTGGTGGCTTATTGAGGATGCTGCCGGGCACCAAATTGAAACCTCACCGACTAAAGTTGAATTTGATGACCTGAGCCATAATTGGCAGAGCCTGGAAAGCGATCAGTTGACCACCTTATGGTATAAGGGTGACCTGGCCTTTGCCCAGGAGCTTCTGGGTGCTGCCGATGCGGCGTTGGAGCGGCTATCCGGTGAAGTCGGGGTTGCACTGGAGCAGCCAGTCAAGATCTATATTTATGCAAGCTCTCAGGATTTGCAGGGTGCATTGGTCTACCCTCAAGAATGGACCGGTGGAGTCGCCTTTCCCGATTATGGCACCATAATCATCGGTATATCTCCCGGTGACCTTGCTTGGGGCAAAAGGGCCATTGCCCATGAGATGGGGCACATGGTGGTGCATCCGCGTGTATTCGGTGCCTACGGTGATCTACCCACCTGGCTTGACGAAGGGCTGGCGATGGATGCTGAGGGGGAGCTCAGGTCGGATCTTAAGGTACTGCTTTATGAGGCCATCACTCACGACACCCTTTTCTCAGTGCGCACTCTTGCCAGTTCCTTTCCTGCCGACCCTGATGAGGCCAGGCTCTCCTATGCCGAAAGCTATAGCCTGGTGCAGTTTCTAATCGATAGTTATGGTAGCGATAGGATACTAGCGCTACTGGATGTCTTCAAGGAGGGGAGCACCTATGATGAGGCCCTGCTCGAGATCTACAGCTTTGACATGGATGGTCTCAATGCCCTTTGGCGTGAGAGCCTTGGTCTGGGGCCTCAGCCTTTGCCAATCCCTGCGGAGACAGTATCGGACATCACTTTGCCCTACATCGCGCTCATCGTTGTGGTGGCAATCTTAGGGATACTGACTGCCTATTTGGCGCTCTCCTACCGCCGCCGTTTGCGATAGCATCTTTAGCAGGCCCTCAACCAGGCGGTCCCTTCCTGGCTTTATACCATACATAGACAAGGCGATGCACTGCTGTCATATTGGTAAGAACAGCGAGACCCCAGAGGACCACCAGTAGAAGGGGTTCGAATGTGCTCAACATGAGTCCGATGGCCAGGGTTAGAACCCTGACCGTTCTCCTCATTATCCCCACCTCGCAATCCAGCCCTAATCCCTCTGCCCTGGCCCTCACATAGCTAATACACAGGGAGCCTACAATGGTAGCAAAGATGAGGATGATCTCTATGGAGGCATCTTGTTGCCAGACATAATACCATAAAAGCCCAAAAAGAAGCACCGACTCGGATAAGCGGTCCAGGGTGGAATCGAGGAGAGCGCCGAACTTGGTTACTCTATTGGTGTCCCTGGCCACCGCCCCATCGAGGAGGTCGAAGATCCCAGCCAACACGATTAAAAAGCCGGCGATAAGGAAGTGGCCCTGGGAGATTATCCAGGCGACGCCGACATTGATCGAGAAGCCAAAGATGGTGAGCAAGTTGGGCGGCACCCCCGTCTTGGCCACCACCCGGCCCACCGGCTCGGCAAGGCGGTGAGCTCCATCGCTAATTCTTTCAGCAGGTCGCCACATCTTTTATCCCAAATATGCCAACCCCCTGACAAAGTGTGCCAGGAGGCGTGGATAGTATTGCCCTTTTGAGGTTATGAGGCGTTAAGCAAGCTGGTATAGTACTCATTAATCCTTCTGGCGACGTTGGGCCAACTGCATTCCTCTGCCTTTAGCCTTCCCCTTGCCCCCATCTCGCGGCGCAGGGTTTCGTCGCCAAGCAGTTTAATCAGGGCGCTGGCGATGGCCTGCTCATCTCTGGGGGGCACCATTAGCCCCTCAACACCGTGGCTCAATACGCTGGCGTATCCCTCAATAGCTGAAGCGACGATGGGCTTTGAGGCAGCCATGGCCTCCAGCAGAATGATGCCAAAGCTCTCCTCTCCGGTAGCCGGGGTGCAGAAAATGTCTGCCGTTTGATAATATGTGTGGAGGTCTTCATTGGGCACATATCCGGTGAAAACCACGTCCTTAAGATTCGCCTTTCTTACCAGCTTTTCATATTTCTGGTGCTTCCCCGGTCCTACCACAATGAGCCGGGTGTTGGGTAATTCCTGCTTTACCCTTTTGTATGCCCCCAGGAGATACCTCAGACCTTTGCGCTTTTCCAGGCGACCAACGAAGAGTATGTTCAATTTCCCGTCGGCGTACCTGGATATAGGGGGCACGGCAGCGGAGAAGTGCGCTACATCGATGCCGTTGGGGATTATGGTGTAATCGCCGGGGAAATGTTTGCCGATGAAATCCATTGCCGGTTTTGAAACGGCGATCTTGCCATGGAGCTTTTTGAACCACTTTGTGACAAACGGGCTCATGATTCGGTATCCCGTGGTGCCGCTGTGGCAGGCGTGAAAGGTGCCAACATTAATGGTGTTTGACACGCGAAGCGTGCAGATACTCAGGCTGGAGCCCAGTGGTTCGTGGAGATGGATGATGTCAAATTTTTCCCGCTCCAGGATGTCCCTCACCGGGGAGGATAGCATCGGGGATAGGGGAGCCCTGGCTATAGAGCCCCCTGAGGGTATGGGGAAAGGCCTGCCCAGGGGGATAATATCGCGATTATCAAGGGAGGTATTGCTACCAGAATAAGGGGTTATTATCCTTACATCGTGACCCATCCCGGTAAACTGCTCATAGAGGTTGGCGATATGGATAACCACCCCACCGGGGTAGGCGTAATCGTAGGGGGAAACCAGAGCGATCTTCATGAAGAAAGCCACCTGGTGAAGGTCTTCAGCATGCCACGAACGAAGTATCCCCTGCTCCTGTGCTGCTGCCTGAAAATTTGAATAAGTCCGATGTCGCTAAGCCTCACCTTGGTGCCATTCCGGGACAGGGTAGTCCTCTCCAGGAGGCCTCTTCTCAGTTCCTCGGCACTTCGGCCGGGAAACAGGGTGAGACCACTACCTACGGTGGCCAGGAAGTGGGAGTCACTGCCCCCCGTTTCCGCCAGATCGTGTTCTAGACTAAACATTTTTACCCTCCGATTGATGCGCCCCGGGACCGTGGCGTTAAACGTTTCGATGCCATCAAGATAGATATCCGGTTCACTACTGCTAACGATTTTATTCAGGTTTCGCTGGCTGATGCTGTCTGTCAGCCAGTTCATGGGGTGAGGCACGATACAGAGGCCACCCTGGGCGTGGACCGCCTTGATGGTTGATGCCAGGGGCTGGTGGGTGGGGGCCGGGCTCTCGATAAAGAGGGTCAGCAGGTGCCCCTCAAGGGTGTTCACCTCCATGCCGAGCACTACTTCGAAGGGGTAGTCGCGCTTTGCGGAGAGCTCCCTCGCCTGGTAGCTACCCGAGATTTCGTTGTGATCGGTGATGGCAATGACATCGAGATTGCCCTTGCGTGCCACGGCTTCGAGTATATCAGGGACATTCGCCATGCCATCGCTCACGCTGCTGTGGATATGGATATCCGCCGCTCCGTATCCACTTTGCTCACTTAGCGCTTCCGATGGGTGCATTCCCTGTAATAACCCCTTAGACAGCCCCACCTAGTACTTCATTGCGGAAATCCGCGTCATTTCTTTACTACTATTGGGGGCTGCCAGGCTTTGTAAATCACATTCTCGAACAAGGTGATTATACGTTTACTATTTACAACTGAATACCAGCCACGTACCGTCAGGTATCGAGAGTGCGTTGGCGGTGGCGACTCACTCGCTATCTCCGGCGATGAATTCCTCTGCCATTCTTCTGGCTTCATCGTCTGTATATTGAACCGGGGGCGATTTCATGAAATATGCCGATGGCCCGATAAGCGCCCCGCTGATACCGCGGTCCATGGCCAGCTTGCAGCAGCGGATGGCGTCTACCACTACCCCTGCTGAGTTGGGACTGTCCCATACCTCAAGCTTAACCTCGATATTGAGGGGAACGTCGCCGAAGGTGCGTCCCTCCATGCGGATGTGGCAGAATTTGCGGTCTCCGAGCCAGGGGACATAGTCGCTGGGCCCTACGTGTATATTATCCGGATGGATTTTGGAGTCCAATTGCGAGGTTACCGCCTCGGTTTTGGAGATACGCTTTGACTCCAGTCGCTCCCGCTCCAGCATATTTAGAAAATCGGTATTGCCGCCGAAGTTTAGCTGATAGGTTCGCTCCAGTTTGACACCGCGTTCCCGAAATAGGTTGGTGAGCACGCGGTGGGTGATGGTAGCCCCCACCTGACTCTTTATGTCGTCGCCGACTATCGGCAACCCTCGTTCGCTGAACCTGTTCTGCCAGTATTTTTCCCTCGCAATGAACACCGGAATGCAGTTGACAAAGCCGCAGCCTGCGGTGAGCACCTGCTCGATATACCACTTGGTGGCCTCTTCGCTTCCTACAGGTAGGTAGTTGACTACCACATCGGTACGGGTTTCCTTGAGGATATCAACGATATTTTCGGTGGAGCCTGGGGCTTTAGCAATTACCTGGGAGAGGTATTTGCCCAGCCCATCATGGGTCATCCCCCGGCATACTTTCACCCCGGTGCGGGGCACCTGGCAGAATTTGAAGGTATTATTTAACGGGGCATAGATCGCATTGGCTAGATCCTTGCCCACCTTTTGCTTGGAGATATCGAAGGCGGCCACGAAGTTGATGTCACTGATATGGTAGCCCCCGAGGTTAACATGCATCAGACCGGCGACCCGCTCATTCTCTACCGCATCTCGGTAGTAGTAAACGCCTTGCACTAGCGACGAGGCGCAGTTCCCTATGCCAATTATTGCCACATTTATCTTGCCCAAATCTATCTCCTAGCCTATAATAGTATTCTGGAGGTGTATTTGGTGTACGATTTTCACACCCATACCTCTCTCAGTGATGGTGCCCTATCACCGATGGAACTGATCCACCGAGCCCTGGACCAGGACTACCAGGCCATCGCGCTCACCGACCATGCAGGTCTTGGCTATCTGGAGCGGGTCATCGCGGAGACCGCCGGGGATTGCGCCCTGGCGCGAGCGCACTGGCCGATTCTGGCGATCCCAGGCGTTGAGCTTACCCACCTCCCCCCCCAGGCAATCGGCGAGATCGCCATGCGGGCCAAAGAGCTGGGAGCCTGGCTGGTGGTGATCCACGGCGAATCCATCATTGAACCGGTACAGAAAGGCACTAACAAAGCAGCGCTTCAGTGTCCTTATGTTGATATTCTGGCACACCCCGGCCTCATCACTCATGAGGAGGCTGAAATGGCCGCCAACGCTGACATCTTCCTCGAAATTAGCGCCCGAAAGGGGCACTCGCTCGCCAATGGTCACGTGGCTCAAATGGCACGGCTTACCGGGGCCAAACTCCTTATCAACTCGGATGCTCACGAGGAAGCAGACCTGCTAACCCCTCCTTTAGCCCGCCAAATTGCCCGGGCGGCTGGCCTGGATGAAATAGAGATCGATGAAATACTCATCACCAATGCTCAAGCATTATTGAAAAGGCTGCCAGAGCAAGGCCGGACCTAACACGACACTTATTGCATCCGATAACAACCCGGTGGTGAAGCACCGATCAAGATTTGCCGATGCGGAAGACCTTTGTTCCGCATTTGGGACATACACCCCGTGTCGCCGGTCTGCCATTCTTCAGGGTAACCTTTTGTGAATCCTTAATCTCAACCTTGGTTCTGCATTTAAAGCAATATGCCTGCATCCGTTTCACCCCCTTTCAATCATGTAGCACTATAACCGCTATCTAGCTATGTGTCAAGTCTCATTAAAGCTAATTCTACTATCGCTCACTGGGGAATACCTTTTCCGGTTGCCATACTCTCTCCTGCGGCAGGAAGCGTAGCACGGCGAGGAAGCGGCCGTCAAGGGAGTAGGCGCGGCAATGGCCTTTATCGTCACTAATGTTCAGAGCCAGAGGGCGACCGTTGCTGATGGCACGCTCCTTTTCCTCGCCCACGATGGCGGCTATCCAATGCTCCAGCACCATATCCATGGGGTAAAGGAAGTCCTGCCAGTAGTTATGGCGGAAGGCATCCTCAAGTTGGGGAAGGGTTAGACTATCGGTGATGTTGATTGGTCCGCACCTAAGGCGGACCAATCTCGTGATGTAGGCGCCACAGCCGAGTGCCTGGCCAAGGTCGTGGGCCATGGAGCGAATATAGGTACCCTTGCCACACTCCACCTCGATAGTAAAAAAGGGAGGATGCCACTGGAGGAGTTCCAGGCGAAAGACCTCAACCTTTCTCTCCTCCCTTTCCACTGTGATGCCGGCGCGGGCGAGCTTATAGAGGCGTTTCCCCTGGTGCTTCAGGGCACTATACATGGGGGGTTTCTGAAGGATGGTGCCACTGAGGGAGGGAAACAACCCCTCTACCTGTTCTCTGGTAATATGGGAGGGGTCAACCCTTTTGGTCACCTTACCCTCTGCATCGTAGGTATCGGTGGCTACTCCTAGCTCAATCTCAGCCTGATACGTTTTTCTAGCTGCTACGATAAATGGGCTCACCCTTGCTGCTTGTCCCAGGCAGATGGGTAATACACCGGTGGCTTCTGGGTCCAGGGTGCCAGCGTGCCCAATGTGTTGCTGCCTGCTCCACCGCCTCACCAGAGTGACAATATCTAAGGAGGTTTTCCTGGCGGGCTTATTGATGTTGAGGATCCCGTTAACGCTCAATATCGGTTTCTTCTCTGCCTTTGACCTCTTTTATTAGGTGGAGGACCTGAGCACCCCGCTCGATGGAATCATCCTGATAAAAGATCAGCCGCGGCGTGCGGTGCAATGAGAGCCGCCCCCTGAGCTCCCGGTAGAGGAAGCTGGATGCGGAGGCCAAACCAGCCATCGCCTTCTGCTTCTCCTCATCGCTGCCCATGATGCTGATAAAGACTTTGGCATATCTCAGGTCCGGGGAGGTATCTACCTGTGTAACCGTGAGAAAGCAGCCCAGTCTAGGGTCCTTAATCTGGCGGCGAAGCAGTTCGCTTATCTCCTCTTGGATCAGGTCGTTAAGCCGCTGGGTTCGCCTGCTCATCCCTATTCCTTTTCCATTTTATAGAGTTCCACTATGTCACCCGCCTCGAAGTCGCTGTAGCCCTCGATGCCAATGCCGCACTCAAATCCGCTGGCAACATCTTTGACATCGTCCTTAAACCGCTTCAGGCTATTAACGCTAGATTCAAAAATGGTCTCACCCTGGCGCATTACCCTGGCCAGCGACCCTCTGCTTATCTTGCCATCGGTAACATATACCCCTGCCACCTTGCTCCCTCGTGCGGAAAAGATGGCTCGCACCTCAACGTGTCCTTCTACCACCTCGACGTAGGTGGGCTCCAGCATCCCTTTCATCGCCTTCTCTACATCGTCCACCAGGTTATAGATTATCTCATAGTAGCGGATGTCTACACCCTCGCTATCGGCGAGCTGTCTGGCCCCCGGCTCGGGACGGGCGTTAAACCCGAGAACGATCCCGTTAGAGGCGAGGGCAAGGAGCACATCGCCCTCGGTGATACTCCCGCTGTCGGAGTGGAGGATATTCACCTTAACCTCGTCGTTGTTCAGTCGCTCCAGTGAGGTTTTTATCGGTTCGATGCTTCCCTGAACATCGGTCTTTAAGATGATACTAAGCTCCTTCACCTTCCCCTCATGCATTTGAGAGTAGAAGTTGCTCAAGCTAAGGGGTTTAGCCGAGGTAAGGGCAAGCCTTTTTTGCTCCTGGCGCTTCTGGGCCTGGGTGCGCGCCTCCTTCTCGGTGGCAAACACGGTGAGGATATCGCCTGCCTGGGGGACGCTATCCATCCCCAGGATCTCAACCGGGCTCGCCGGACCTGCCTTTCTGATGTGCTTCCCCTTGTCGTTGAACATTGCCTTTACCTTGCCCCAGGTGTCTCCCACCAGGAAGGGATCACCTGCTTTCAGGGTACCGGTTTGGATCAGCACAGTTGCCAGTGCACCCTTGGTTTTATCCAGCTTTGCCTCAATGACCACGCCCGCGGCACGTCGATCTGGGTTTGCTTTGAGCTCTTCAAGCTCGGCCACGATGAGCAGGTTCTCCAGGAGTTCTGAGATGCCCTCTCGCTTTTTTGCCGAGACCGGGACGCAAACCACTTCGCCGCCCCACTCCTCGATAAGCAGCTCATGGTCGGCAAGCTGCTGCTTTACCCGTTGCAGGTTGGCATCTGGCTTATCAACCTTGTTGATGGCAACCACAATGGGCACGCCAGCGGCACGCGCGTGAGCCATAGCCTCCAGGGTTTGAGGCATTACCCCATCGTCGGCGGCGACCACCAGGATGGCAATATCGGTTATCTGAGCCCCGTGTGCCCGCATCGCAGTAAAGGCTTCGTGCCCCGGGGTGTCGAGGAAGGTTATCATTTGTCCATGGATATCTGCTTGATAGGCGCCGATATGCTGGGTGATCTCGCCTACCTCGGTGGTGGTCACATTGGTCTCACGTATGGCATCGAGGAGGCTGGTTTTACCGTGGTCTACATGCCCCATTATGGTGACTATGGGGGGTCGGGGCTTTTTCACACCGGTATCGTCCTCCTGAAACTGCCGATACTTCTCTAGTTTCTGGTCTGATGTCGTCCCCTGCCCTCTCTCCTTTAGCACCTCATAGCCGAGATCTGAGGCTATAATCGCTGCCGTATCGTGGTCGATTGCCTGGTTAATGCTGGCCATGATGCCGTTTCTCATCAGTTGCTTTATTGCTTCAACTGCACTCACTTCGACGAGATCGGCGAATTGCTTCACGGTGATGGAAGGGGGGAGCTTGATTTGGCGCTTACCCTCCGCTTTGGTGGGGGCAGTTACCTCTTCAGCCGTCTTCGCCCTGGGAAATTTGCGCCTTTTTGGAGCTGGCCTAGCCCTATTCTGTCTTCTTCTCGCCATTTAACCCCGCTAACTATGGAGCATCTCTCGGTACTGGTCCAGCCCTCTGCGGTCCTCCGCTGCGATCTTCGTCCGTAAGGCTCGGTCGAGACGCTCTTTTTTCAGCCCTGCTACCCAGCAGGACTTTGCTTTACATAAATAGACCCCTCGTCCCGATCTCTTCGCGGTTGGGTCGATGGTCACACTACCGCTTTCGGTGCGCACGATGCGGATAAGCTCCCGCTTCGGTTTTACCTCACCGCAACCGATACAGGTACGCTGTGGCACGTGTTTTGGCAGCGGCTGCTTCTTTTTCTGGGATGTAGTGGTCATCTAGATTACAGTTCCTCGAACTCATCTTCATCGATAGGGATTTTAGGAGCATAGCGAGTCTTGGGTTTGGCCACCCCCTTTTGCCTGTCTTCTTCTACCACCTTTTTCTTGCTCCTCTTGCCCTTCTTTGACTTTTTATCGGGTTTAGGTGCTTTCGCGGGGAGGATGTCCTCAGCGAAGCGAAGCTGCGGGGTTGGGGCCTCAAATGGGGCTTCTTCAATCGGTGCTAACTTCCCAACCGGGACTGTCTCCACCGCTTCTTGCTCAGGAACGAGTTCCTCTGGGGTGAGCAATGCAACGTCTTTCTCAGTGTCAGCGACTTCCGGTTGCTCCATTTCAACCGGCACCTCGGGTTCCTCAACTAAGGCTTCCTTTTCAGGAGGAGGCGGTTCGGCGGGTGCTGCCTCCTCCGCCTCGGCTACTGAGGCGCTCTTTATATCTATGCGCCATCCGGTTAGCCGGGCAGCGAGCCTGGCATTCTGTCCCTCTCTGCCAATGGCGAGGGATAGTTGGCGGTCGGGCACAACTACAGTGGCTGTCTTCTCCTCGCTATTGACCGAAACGCTCACCACCTGAGCGGGGCTCAGGGCATGGGCTATGAAGGTCGCCGGGTCGGGATTCCACTCCACTATATCGATCTTTTCGCCATTTAGCTCGTTGACGATGTTTTGTATTCTAATACCGCGCAGCCCGACACAGGAGCCGATGGGATCGACGTCCGGTTGCCGCGCAGAGACGGCGATCTTGCTGCGATGTCCCGCTTCCCGGGCAATGGACTTTAGCTCAATGATGCCGCTATGGAGCTCCGGCACCTCCAGTTCGAGGAGGCGAAGCAGCAGATTTCGATGGGTGCGCGATACCACGACCTGAGGTCCTCTACCCGTACGGTTGACCTCTATAATATATGCCTTGAGCCTTTGCCCCACGCGATAACGCTCGGTGCGAACCTGCTCCGAGGTGGGAAGTACGCCCTCGGTCCTTCCCAGGTCGAGGGTAATCTGCCGGGGCTCGATTCGTTGCACAATCCCGGTAACGAGCTCGCTCTCGCGATCGGAGAACTCCTCGAAGACGAGCTCCCGCTCCGCCTCGCGCAGGCGCTGGAGCACCACCTGTTTGGCTGTCTGGGCGGCGATACGCCCGGCATTTTGAGGGGTTGCCTCCACCATGAATTTATCATCAAGCTGAGCGTGCTGGTTTATTTTCTTAGCCTCATCCAGAGATAGCTCGCAGCGGGAGTCGGTTACAGCATCCACTACTGTCTTCTCGGCGAACACGGTTATCGCACCGGTGTCTGGATTGATCTTTACCGAGATCTCCTGGGTTGCTCCGAAGCTGTTTTTTCTGAAAGCGGAAACCAAGGCAGCCTCCACAACCTCCAGAACGATCTCTCGAGGCAGATTCTTCTCGGCAGCGAGCTGGGTGGTGGCGAGCACGAATTCGCTCTTCGTCTTTGCCAAGATTATCCTCCTATTAAGTAAAAAAGTGGGGACTCCCCACTTCACGCTCTCTTCTCTATGGCGCTAGTGTAGCATAAATGAAGCGATAATGCAACTTTTTCGGTTTAAGGCTATTTGGAAAAGAGTATTGCCGTGATTTTTGCGCTCGCCTCTTCTAGGGGCACCAGAACTGCCTGTTTCTCCTGTCTCGTCTTCACCTCCACACTCCCCTCTTTAAGGGTTCTGGGGCTTAGGACAGCTCTTATGGGCATACCGAGAAGGTCGGCGTCGTTGAGTTTTACGCCGGGCGATTCCTTGCGGTCGTCCAATAGAACCTCCAGCCCCTCCCGCCTAAGCTCGGCATAGAGGCTCTCCGCGCCTGCCGCCACCTCCTTGTTGTCCGTGGATAGTGGGCAGAGGTGAACCTGATAGGGAGCGATGGGGACGGGCCAGACGATGCCGTTTTCATCGTGATACTGCTCGATAGCGGCTGCGAGGAGTCTCCCGATGCCGATGCCGTAGCAACCCATGAGGATGGGGTGCACCACCCCATCGCGGTCGAGGAAGGTGGCACCAATCCGCTCGCTGAAGAAGCTGCCCAGTTTGAAGACATGCCCCACCTCGATGCCACGGCTGGTGCTAAGCGGAGCGCCGCATCTGGGGCATCCCTCGCCAGCACCGGCGGTGGCGATGTCCAACATCAGGTCGATGGTGAAATCCCTAGGGTAGTTGACGTTTCTGATATGTGTATCGGGCTTATTTGCCCCGGCAACCAGGTTTGCCCCGGAGGTTATCGAGGTGTCGGCAACCCGCTTGACACCGCTGAGCCCTAGGGGAGAGGCGGAGCCTGCCACCAGGCCCGCATTCGCTACCTCCTCCTCGGTGGCTAGGCGAAGCTCATGGCAGCCGAGGGCGTTCTTCAGCTTCACCTCGTTTACTTCGAGGTCGCCCCTGATGGCGACGAATACTATCTCTCCATCGGCGGCGTAGAACACCGCTTTGAGGGTCTGTCTCTCGGGGACGCCGAGGAACTTTGCCACCTCTTCGATGGTTACCTTGCCCGGGGTAGCCACCTCCTCCAGGGGAAGCATCTCGCCATTTTTAACCTCTGTCTTCATGCTCTCCGCTTTCTCCACATTCGCAGCGTAGTCACATTTGGGGCAGGAGAGGATGACATCCTCTCCGCTTTCGGCGATGACCATGAATTCGTGGGACTCCTTTCCCCCTATGGCGCCGCTATCGGCCTCCACCATTACGGAAGCGAGGCCGCAGCGCTCATAGATTCTACTGTAGGCTCCGATCAACTTTTTATAGGTGCTATCCAGTGCCTCCTCATTGGTGTCGAAGCTATATAAATCCTTCATGCCGAACTCGCGCACGCGCATCAGGCCCCCTCTGGGGCGCGGCTCATCGCGAAACTTGGTCTGTATTTGATACAGCAGCAAGGGGAGGTCTCTGTAGCTCTGCACGTTGCTCCGCACCAGCTTGGTAATCACCTCCTCATGGGTGGGTCCGAGAACGAGCGCTCGCTCGCGGCGGTCGGTCAGGGTAAAGAGGCCCTTGCCGAAGGCCAGATCGCGCTCTGTCTCCTGCCATATCTCCAGCGGCTGGAGCACCGGCATCTGCAGCTCCTGACCGCCTACCGCATCCATCTCCTCACGGATGATGTTCTCGATCTTCCTGAGCGCCCGCAAGGCCAGGGGCATATAGCTGTAGACTCCCGCTGCCAGTTGGTGTATCATCCCTGCCTTGAGCAGCAGTTGATGGCTTACATTATCCGCCTCCGCCGGCGTCTGGCGTAACGTCTTACCGAACAGCTTTGATAGTCTCACTATCTATTTCCTTCAATAAAGTATTTCTGGAACAAATTTACCCCACCATTTATGAGGAAGTCTATATGAACGTTTGTTTTCTTTGCTGTCGATCCAATATATCTTATATTTTGACTCAAGTTGTTTAACTTTTTCTTCTAAATTATTAAGCACCTCTTTATCTAAATTTGACAAAGCGTCCTTACGGTCACAGCTAACCGCGATTGCGAGTGGCATAGGTTGAAGTTTCTTTAGCCAGTCTTCATGATTGTCGCCTATATACGTTGACTTTGTCCAATATATCTTACCAGCCGGCGGCATATTGAAGACGTGATCCAGTTGCCGGTAAAGCTTATTATCTAAGCTAACGTAAGCAGATTTAAAGTAAACGTCATCCTCACCTCTCGTGCGTACTAGTTTAAATTCAGCTCTAATAAATATTCTAGCTATTTCATTCTTTTGCTTTATTATCTTTGCCTCTAAAGTTGGCTCATGGATTTCTACTTTTAACCTGCGTGTTAGTAACTTAGGCCCCCACAATAGGTTAATAATTCCTAAAATGAAACCCGCACTCCCGACCCCTATTGCTATCATGACCTCTGGTTTCATAGTTATACCCTATCCACCTCTGCCATTAGTGCGCTCAGAAAATCGGCCTCATCTACGGTGCACACCTGCTTCCCGTTGCGGAAGATGACGCCGCGCCCCTTGCCGCAGGCGATGCCCACGTCAGCGTCTCTCGCCTCGCCGGGGCCGTTCACAACGCACCCCATTACCGCCACCTTTATCGACTTTTTTAGCTTGGAAAGGCGATCTTCTACAGCATTGGCCAGCCCTATTATATCCACCTCGGTGCGCCCGCACGAGGGGCAGCTTATCAGCGTGGGGCCGCGCTGGCTCAGGTCGAGCGCTTTAAGGATCTCGTAGCCGGCGCTCACCTCCTCACACGGGTCACCGGTGAGCGACACGCGGATGGTGTCCCCGATCCCGTGATGCAGTAGAATGCCGATGCCGGCGGCACTCCTGATTACTCCGCCTCTTGTGGTGCCCGCCTCGGTGATACCCAGGTGGATGGGATAGGGCATACGCTCAGCCAGCGCCTGGTTCGCCGCCACTGTATCGGGAACATCGAAGGCCTTTAGGGACACCTTGATCAGCTCGAAATTGAGGCTCTCGAGCAGCTTGATCTGCTCTAGTGCTGAACCTACCATTCGCTCCACGATAGTCTGTTCCTTGTTCTCTGCGGGGGGCAAGCTTCCGGCGTTCACCCCGATCCTGATGGGTACGTTCCGCTCTTTAGCTGCCAGAACTACCTCTTTGATCTGCTCCGGGTCGGAGATGTTCCCCGGATTCAGGCGCAACCCGTCGACTCCGCCCTCCAGGGCCAGGAGGGCGAGGCGGTGGTCGAAATGGATGTCGGCGATTAGCGGGATGGATATCAGGTGCTTTATGGTGGGGATGGATGCGGCAGCCTCGCCGTCGGGGACAGCCAGCCGTACAATCTGGCAGCCGAATTCTTCCAGCCTGCGAATTTGCTTGATGGTTGCCCTTGCATCGCGGGTGTCAGTCTTGGCCATCGACTGCACCACCACCGGCGCCCCCCCTCCCACGGTGACATCTCCGATGCTAATAGGTCGGGACATGCGGCGCCGTATCATTGGATGAAACCTTCTCCCCTTATGAGGCGCATCACATCATTATAGCTTACCAGAACGATCAGCATTATTAATACGGCGAAGCCGATTAGGTGGACAAGGTTCTCCTTGTTCGCCGATATTCTCTTTCCCCGCCGGATACCCTCGATAGCGACAAAAACGATTCTTCCCCCATCAAGGCCGGGGATGGGGAGCAGATTTACTATGGCCAGGCTAACACTGATTAGAGCGGCAAGGCGGATGAGGGGCTCAGCTCCCAGTTCGGCCACCTCGCCGGTCATCTGGGCTATGCCAATGGGGCCGGCTACAGCGTCTTGCAATGGCACTTCCCCTGCAATGAGGCTGGCGAAGGCATCTTTGGCTGCCACCAACAACTGCCCATACTCGCCCAGGCCCTTGGGGATGGCTTCCCATGGTAGATAGGCGCTGGTTTCCATTATATAGCCCATCTGGATACCCATAGCCCCTTCGTCTTTGGGGTATTCCTCCCGCGGGATCAGGGTCTTCTCCAGTAGGGTGTCATCTCGTAATAGAAGCAGGTTGACCTCTTCACCAAGCTTGGTATCTACCGCTTGATGCACCTCGTCCAGGGTCTTCACTTCTTCACCGTCGATTTCACGGATAATGTCTCCACTTTCGATGCCGGCTAATTCGGCTGGCGAGTCCGTGGCGACGCTTATGACCTGCACCCCCCCATCCTCCACCGGGCGTTCCATCGGTATCATATAGGCGAGTGGGAGCAGGAGGACGGGAAACAGGAGCATGAAGAGAGACCCGGCACTGAGGACGAGGAACCTCACCTTCAAGCTCTTCCCCGCCAGGCTGCCCGGTACATCGGGGTCTTCCTCCCCGGCCATGCGGCAAAAGCCGCCGAGGGGGAGAAAGTTTAGCGAGTAGATCGTTTCCCCCCGCTTGAAACTTAGGCGAGGGATGCGAGGAGGTAACCCCAAACCTAGCTCCTCAACCTTCACTTTGCAGCGCTTGGCGGTAATAAAGTGACCCAGTTCGTGGACCACTATGGCTACGATAAGAATGGCTAAGAATATGAGTATGCTTATAAATACGCTCATCGGTGCACCCTCTCCCTGGCCCAGGCATCAGCGGTGAGCAAATCCTCCAGGCTAGGGTTGGTGATGTTCTGGTGTGCCTCCAGGGCTTCTGCCACAAGCTTCGGTATATCCATATATCCGATACGCTCCTCCAGGAATAGGGACACTGCCACCTCATCGGCGGCGCTAAGCACCGCGGGGTAGGTACCCCCTTTTCGACCCGCTTCCAGCGCTAATCCCAGGCAGGGGAATTTTTCTCTGTCGGGGGTTTCAAAGGTGAGGGAACTTGTTTCCGAAAAATCGAGGTGGGGAAGCTGGTTGGGCAGACGCTCAGGATAAAAGAGGGCATACTGAATGGGCAGGCGCATATCGGGGGGGCTTAGCTGCGCCTTGATAGAGCCGTCGACAAATTCAACCATGGAGTGAATTATGCTCTGGGGGTGGATGACGATATCGATATTTTCCGTGGGGACATCGAATAACCAGCTTAGCTCAATAGCCTCAAGCCCCTTGTTCATCAGGGTGGCTGAGTCGATGGTGATCTTTGGCCCCATCCTCCAGGTGGGATGCTCAAGAGCCTGCTGCGGAGACACCGTTTTGAGCTCTTCCAGAGAGAGGTGGCGAAAGGGCCCGCCGGAGGCGGTCAGGATGAGCCTGGAGATTCCCTTCTCCTCACCGCGCATGCATTGCCATATTGCACTGGGCTCGCTATCGATAGGCATGATCCGGGCGCCATGCTGCTTTGCCTCGGAGGTGATAGTTCCCCCTGCCAATACCAGGACCTCCTTGGTGGCCAGGGCGATGCTTTTCCTGGCCCTGATTGCTGCCAGGGTGGGGTCGAGACCTGCTTTGCCCGAGATGGCGATCACCACTAGGTCAACATCGGGGTGAGCCACAAGCTCCTGTGATGGTAAAATTTGGCGCATCCTACTATGCAATATCTCCGGTGAGCTGGCTGATTCAATAGAAACAAGTTTTGGCCGGAACTCTTTGACCTGCTCCACTAGAAGGGCGACGTTTCTACCCGCGCCAAGACCGATAACATTAAATCGGCCGGGGAAGGAGCGAACCACATCGAGGGTCTGCTGCCCTATGGAGCCAGTTGAGCCAAGAATGGCGAGCCGTTTCACATTATTACCCATATCACATAGTAGTATACTACAACCACGGTAAAGAGGATGCTATCGAGGCGGTCGAGGAGGCCACCATGACCCGGAATCAGTGTTCCTGAGTCCTTCAGGCCGGTGCTACGCTTGAGAATCGATTCCGCTAGGTCGCCCAGCGGGGCGAAGATGCCGATAAGGGCACCGAGGATGACCATTTGCCAATAGGGGATGGCGATGCCTAGCAGGAGCGCCAGAATCAGCGATGCGGCGATGGCACCCAGAAAGCCACCCACCGCGCCTTCCCGGGTCTTCCCTGAACTGACCTTCATGGCGAGGGAATGCCTGCCCCATATCTTACCGACAAAGAAGGCGGTGGTATCTGTAGCAAAAGTGGCAAGCACTACAAAAAGCACCCACTCCCTGCCACCCTCCAGTCCCCGAAGGGGGATAAAGTGACTCATTAACCAGCCGATATATATAATCCCAGCGAGGGTCCAGGCCCAATTGGTGGCGGCACCATTCACCGGGGAGCGGAAGAGGAGCCAGATTAGAGAAAAGGCCACAACTGCTGTTAAGAGGGGTGCAGTATAGCTCGCTTCAACATGGGCTACCAGGATGAAGAGAAGCACACCGACCAGCCCGAAAAGGGTTAGTGGATGCCTCCTGGAGAGGCCTTTCATACCACAGAATTCCAGCACCCCCAGAGCAGCGACAGCGGTGACCAATAAAGAATAAGCAGGGCCGCCAAACCAGATGACTAAAAAGATGAGGGGTAAAAGAACTAGTGCACTGAGCACCCTTTGCCTGATCATCCCGCCTATGAGCCTCAGCCCTTCCTTTTAAGCCCCCCGAAGCGCCGCTCCCGCTCGCTGTAGGCAATGAGGGCCTGCTCGATTTCCTTTGGGCCGAAGTCGGGCCAGAGGGTTGGTGTAGCGTAGTACTCGCTGTAGGCTGCCTGCCAGATCAGGAAGTTACTCAGGCGCATCTCGCCACCAGTGCGAATGATTAGGTCAGGGTCGGGCAGGTCTTTGGTGTGTAGATAGCTAGAAATTAGAGCCTCGTCTACATTGTCGGGTGTTATGCCGTCATGAAGGATACGTCTAACCGCATCTACGATCTCGGCGCGACCGCCGTAGTTAAAGGCGAGGCACAGGGTTCCTCTGGTATTGTGCTTGGTCAGATCGAGGGCGTTTTGAACCTTCTGCTGTAGACTCTCGGAGAGCCCATCGAGGTGTCCGAGGTGAATGAGCTTGACCCCATCCTTGTGAAGGTTTATGGTTTCCTGGTCGACAACGCCCTCCATGATGCGCATAAGCCCCTGGACCTCTATCTGCGGGCGGCTCCAGTTCTCTGTGGAGAAAGCAAACAGGGTTATGTACTTAACCTGTTGATCGGAGAGGCACTTTACGGCGCGGCGGACGTTCTCCGTTCCAGCGCGGTGACCGGCGAGCCTGGGTAGCCCTCGGCTTTTGGCCCAGCGGCCGTTGCCATCCATAATAATGGCAACATGATTGGGGATATGCTTGATTTTGGGTTTTACCACTGTTTATATCCGTAACTTGACTCTCGAGCTACTCAACTAAATCTCTAGTAGCTCGGCTTCCTTATCCTCTGCTACCTTGCCCACCGTGGCGATGAAGCTATCGGTAAGCTCCTGAAGGTGCTCCTGGGCGCGTTTTTGTTCGTCCTGCGAGATCTCCTTCTCCCGCTCTAGTTTTCTGAGCTCCTCCAGGGCATCCCTTCTTATATTTCGCAGGGCGACTCTACCATCCTCAGCCCGCTTGTGAACAGCCCTCGCCAATTCTTTTCTTCGCTCCTCGGATAGCTGGGGGATTGTCAGGCGGATCACATCTATATCGCTTGTGGGGTTGAGGCCGAGCTCTGACTTTAGGATAGCCTTCTTTATGCTGGATAGCATGCTGCGGTCCCAGGGCTGAATCAGGAGGAGCCTGGCCTCCGGTACTGAAACGGTGGCTATCTGCTTAAGCGGCGTGGGTGTGCCGTAGTAATCTACCTTGATATCATCGACCAGCGCTGGTGTCGCCCGCCCGGTGCGGATGGTGGCCAACTCTTTCCGTAGTGCCTCGATGGTCTTTCCCATCTTGGTGTTTGCCGCTAGCAGTACCTCATCGATCAATTTCCACCTCTAGCTGGTGACCGTGGTGCCAATAACCTCGCCCGTCACTACCCGTACAATGCTCTGGTGAGCACCGAGGTCGAAGACAACAATGGGTAGACTATGCTCCATGCAGAGGGAAAGAGCAGTTACGTCCATAACCTCAAGGCGTAGCTTTAATGCATCGGAATAGCTGATGTTTTCGTACCTTTTGGCACCGGGTTTTTTTAGCGGATCGGCGTCGTAAACGCCATCGACCCGGTGCTTTGCCATAAGCAATACCTCGGCCCCGATCTCTATAGCCCTGAGCGCTGCTGCGGTATCGGTTGTCATATAGGGGTTTCCGGTGCCGCAAGCGAAGATGACTACTCGCCCCTTCTCCAGGTGGCGCAGGGCGCGGCGCCTGATATAGGGTTCGGCAACCGCCTGAACGTTTAGAGCACTCTGGATCCTGGTGGTCACCCCACATTTCTCCAGGGCGTCCTGTAGTGCCAGGGCATTTAGCAGTGTGCCCAGCATCCCGGCGTAATCGGCGCTGGTGCGCTCCATTCCATTCGCTCCAGCCTTTGCTCCTCGCCAGATGTTTCCCCCGCCAACCACGATGGCAAGCTCAACCCCCATGTCAACTACCTGCTTTATTTGTTGGGCGATATTGGAGAGGATATCCAGATCGATGCCAAATGCGCCGTCTGATGTAAGTGCCTCGCCGCTCAGTTTCAAGATCATGCGCTTATACTTGGCAGCCTTCATCGCCTATTCCTTGCCCAGCTCGAAGCGGGTAAATCTCCGTATCTTTATATTCTCCCCAACCCTGGCTATCGTTTCCGTGATGATGTCCTGAACGGTTCTTTCAGGGTCCTTAATGAAAGGCTGGGAGAGCAAACAGGCCTCGCCGGGCTCTACCCCCTCAGGTATGCCCTCAATGCTCAAAAACGTGGGGTCTGTGGCTGCCACCTGCATCGTCAGGTCATGGGCCAGCGTCTTGAGCTCGTCGGTTTTCGCCACAAAATCGCTCTCACAGTTCACTTCCACCAGTGCCCCGATACGCCCCCCGGTGTGTATATAGGCCTCCACCAGCCCCTGGCTCACCTCCCGATGGGCCTTCTTCGCTGCCTTGGCAAAGCCCTGCTTTCTGAGAATATCTATGGCATCATTAAGATTACCCTCCGCTTCCTGAAGGGCCTTCTTACAGTCCATTATCCCGGCCCCGGTTACTCCGCGGAGTTCTTTTATTGTTTGGGTAGTTATCATGAGCTCTCCTCAACCTCGGAGGTGGAGTCGCCCCCAGTGGTGAAATCTCTTTCAGTGGTGGAGTCGTCTTCAGGGGTGAAGGATAAAATCTCTGGCACCTCAGCCTCCTCGTAGACCATTTCTTCAGCCATCTTGCGGTCTTCCATACCCTCAAGCGCGGCATCCGCTATCCGCCCACACATTAGCTTAATCGCTCTAACAGCATCATCGTTTGCGGGGATGGGATAGTCTATCTCAAAGGGGTTGCAGTTGGTATCCACTACGGCCACGATAGGAACCTCGGTGCGCCTGGCCTCGGCGACGGCGATCCTCTCCTTCGCCGGGTCGACAATGAAAACAGCCCCGGGGAACTTGGTCATCTCCTTAAAACCACCCATTTGCCGGTTGAGGCGCTCTATCTCCTTGCCCAGTTTCATCGCCTCCTTCTTGGTTAGGTAATCGAACTCTCCCCTTACCTGGCGATCCTCCAGGCGCACCAGATAGTCGATTCTTGCCTGGATGGTGGCGAAGTTGGTGAGCATCCCCCCCAGCCAGCGTTGATTCACATAGGGCATGCCACAGCGCTTGGCTTCCTCCTCAACTGCATCCTTAGCCTGCCTCTTGGTGCCGACAAAGATGATGTTCTCTCCCTTAGCAACGAGGTCACGGACAAACTCCGATGCTTTATATAACATAGCGGCGGTCTGTTCCAGGTCGATTATATGGATGCCATTTCTGGCGGTGAAGATATATTTCTTCATTCGCGGGTTCCAGCGACTGGTCTGGTGACCAAAGTGAGCGCCCGCTGCCAGTAGCGATTTAATGGACACATCCTCTGATTCTATCCTTACCTCTTCCATGCTCCCCCTCTATGGTGATTCTATGGCCTCAGTATAGCATAGGGAAGGGGGGGAGGCAACATCGTTGAAAAACAAACCACCCTATGTTATATTGAAATTAGGGAGGGATCGCATAGTGGTCTAGTGCGGCCGCCTGCTAAGCGGTTACCCTGCGAAAGCGGGGTCGTGGGTTCGAATCCCACTCCCTCCGCCAGTTAGGAGATGGCTCGCCCTCTGCGAGGGCTCACCATCCAAATTGAGGAGTTGATAAAATTGAAAATTATGCACAAGCACTCACAAAATAACGAATGTTGTCCAGAATTTGATCCGAAACGTTGGGATGAAAAAACTCACCATTGGGACAGTAAACATTTCATTAAAGAGTCTATTCCTCTATTATTTCACATCCCCTTTCCTCCAATGATTGGCAAGAAAATAGCCAGAATGTGGAAGATGGCTGAGGAATCAAAGACAGCACCACCTAAAAAAGAAGACGTTTTAGTATTGTTTACTGATCCACATCCCTTTAGGTCAGAATTGTATTTGTCTGTGACGGGGTCTGTCCCTAATGCCAATAACATTAAAATCTCTGGGACATTCATAAGCAAAGTTTTTGATGGTCCATACAATGCCATTCCAAAATACGTAAAGCAAATAGAGGGATACTTAGCTAACAGAGGGGAAAAAGCAAAAAAATATTATGTTCATTATGCTTACTGCCCAAAATGTGCAGAGAAACAAGGACACAATTACATAATTCTTTTTGCAGAGATTTAAAACGATGCTGGGCATTATCCACATGAAGAGAAAAACTAGGAAATTGGCCAAGTCGTAGAAATTTTTTAGGAAAATATTTGCCACCAAGTTCGGCATAGCCGGGCACGGCAGCGAAGCGAGCTAGAAAAACTTGAAATCGTCCTTTCCGCCCGCCGAGCCAATTATTTATGGAAATCCGTTCGGATTTTTAAACGCACACCGCCATAGAGAAATGCGAGATACCCCTGAATGAGGGGTATATTATTATGGGAGACCTTGGTGCTACGTTATCATATCTGGACCATCGGATGTCAGATGAATAAGGCTGACTCGGAGCGCATTTCCAGCTATTTGGAGCAAATAGGCTACCAGCCCAGCCCGAAAGCTGATGAGGCGGAGATCATTGTGCTTAATGGCTGCGTGGTGCGACGGAGCGCTGAGGACCGCGTCATTAACAAGCTTAACGCCCTCAAATCCCTGGGGAGGGGTAAGATACTCGCCCTTACCGGCTGCATCGTGGACTCGAGTGTCGATGACCTCAGCCATCGCTTTCCTCATGTGGACCTATTTTTCGCACCGCAGGCTTTTAGGGAGTTCGCTCGATACCTTGAAGAACGGGGGCTGGCCCCGGGGGGATCGGATTCGGGCTTTTCAAATCTCAGGCCCAAGCCTAGCGCCTTTGTGACCATCATTCGGGGCTGCGACAACTTCTGCTCCTACTGCATCGTGCCATATCGAAGGGGGAGGGAGCGGAGCCGCCCCCTGGCGGAGATCGTCTGTGAGGTTGAAGAGCTGGCCGTGCATGGTACGAAGGAAGTCATTCTGCTGGGGCAAAATGTCGACTCTTACGGTCATGACCTCCCCCATTGTCCCACGCTTGCAGAGCTCCTGGCGGAGCTTGACCGGATCGATGGGTTGGCTCGGATACGCTTTCTTACATCTCATCCCAAGGATATGAGCGAGCGGCTCATAGAATCGATGGCCCGACTGGAGAAGGTCTGCGAGCACCTGAGTCTGCCACTTCAGGCCGGGGACGATGATATTTTATGGGCGATGCGGCGGGGCTATACCGCGGTGCAATATCGCCAGCTCGTAGGACGCATCCGCCGTTCCATTCCCCACATCGCCCTGAGCACCGATGCCATCGTTGGCTTCCCCGGTGAGAGCGAGGGGCAGTTTCAAAAGACCTACGATATACTGAGGGAGCTTAGGTTCGAGACGGTCCATGTAGCCTGCTACTCGCCGCGACTCGGTACTATCGCAGCGCGTGAGCTTCAGGATGATGTTCCCGCTGAGGAAAAGATACGTCGCAGAGAGAAGATCGAAACGCTTCAGGAGGGCATTGCCACCGAGATCAATAGGAGGCTTCTGGGTAAAACAGTTGAAGTGCTGGTGGGAGGGCGAAAAAAGGGGAAGTGGTGGGGGCGCACCAGGACGGATAAGCTCGTCTTCTTTGAGGATAAATCTGACCACATGGGGCAGTTAGTAAATGTCAGGATTGAGAAGACGAGTCCGTGGTCGCTTCAGGGGAAGGTTTCATGATGTACCAAGGGAAATGCTATTATTGCAAATGGGAAGCTTCTCCATGCAGGGAGCGTGAAGGGGCCAAGGAGGAAATTAGATACCATATAAAGAAAAGACATCTGAGAGATATTGAGCGAGAAATTGGAGTGTTGGGGCGGCTAGGAAAGAAGAATATTCTGGAATAATATATGGGTGTGAAAGCAGCATATTGTATTGTGAAGGAAGACTAGGAATGGTCGAGATGGAATCGGATGAAATTAAACAAAAGATCGAAAAGCTCAAGAAGTCGCTCAGTGCGGTGATTGTTGCTCATAACTATCAGCGCCCTGAGGTGCAGGACATCGCCGACATAACCGGCGATTCCCTTGAGCTGGCGCGCCAGTGCACCCAGGTTGATGCCGAGGTCATCGTCTTCTGCGGGGTCCACTTCATGGCGGAGAGTGCCGCTATCCTCAGCCCGGAGCGCACGGTGCTCCTCTCAGAGGCAGACGCCGGCTGTCCCATGGCGGACATGATAGGTGAGGCCGATCTCAGGGAGTGGAAGGAAAGGTATCCTGAGGCTGCGGTAGTCTGCTATGTGAACTCTTCGGCGGCGGTTAAGGCCCTGAGCGATGTCTGCTGCACCTCGGCCAACGGGCTGGGGGTGGTGCAGTCGCTCCCCAACGATGAAGTCCTTTTTATCCCCGATCGGCACCTGGGTCATTATGTTTCCACAAAGACCGACAAGCGCATGATCCTGTACCCCGGCTTCTGTCCCCCCCATCAGCGGCTGATCCCCCGCCATATCGAGCATGCCAAAGAGCTTCACCCTGATGCTGTGGTGCTGGTGCACCCTGAGTGCTCCGCTGAGGTGATCGCCCGGGCAGACGCCGCGCTCAGCACCTCGCAGATGATCCGCTATGTCAAAGAGAGTGATGCCCGGACATTCCTCATTGGCACTGAGGAGGGACTGCTTCACGGACTGCGAAGAGAGAACCCGGAGAAGGCCTTCCACCTGCTCACCACGGGCTTACTGTGCCCTGACATGAAGAAGACCACCCTTAAGAGCGTGATGAGGACCATGGAAGAGCGTCGAAATGTGGTGAGGGTTGCTGAGGAGGTGAGGGTAAAAGCCAAGCTTGCCCTCGACCGCATGCTGGAGGTAACATAGAAAGGGATCATACTTCTCACAACGATGTCTCCAAGCAATCGAATGGTTAAGAAATCTAGGCTGGCTTATAGGGTGAGGCTATGAAAGAGTACGATTACATCATTGTGGGCAGCGGCATCGCCGGGCTTTACACTGCGCTGCTGGCGCAGGGGCAGGGGAGCGTGCTCCTGCTGACCAAGGCTGGCATCAATGAGTGTAATACCAGGCATGCCCAAGGCGGTATTGCTGCTGCCATCGGGATAGGCGATTCTGCCGAGCTCCATTACCAGGACACCATAGCTGCGGGGGCCGGCTTGTGCGATGAGGAAGCGGTGCGCATCCTTGTGGATGAAGGCCCCGACCGTATTACCGACCTGATCGATTTTGGGGTTCACTTCGACACGGTGGATGGCGAGGTCGCCCTCGCTAGGGAGGCGGCGCACAGCGTGCCCCGCATCCTGCATGCCGGCGGCGATGCTACCGGCGAGCATATCGAGGTTACCCTTAGCCGCCTGGCGATGCTGGCCAAGATGGTGATCATGGAATACTGCCTGGCGAACCAGATCATCGTTAACGATGGTGTGGTTCGGGGAGTGAAGGCACTCGATAGCCGCACCGGGGCGATGGAGGAGTTCCGCTCTCGGTATGTCATCCTGGCAACCGGCGGCGCAGGGCGGCTTTTCAATTTCACCACCAACCCCGATATCGCTACCGGTGATGGTATCGCCCTCGCCTACAACGCAGGTGCGGAGATTATCGATATGGAATTCTTTCAGTTCCATCCCACTGCGCTTCGCCTTCCCGGGGTGACCCCGTTCCTCATATCCGAGGCGGTGAGGGGCGAGGGGGGGATCCTGCGCAATGTCGAAGGGCGCCAGTTCATGTCTGATTACACTCCTGATGGAGACCTTGCACCCCGGGATGTAGTGGCGAGAGGAATACTTGCTGAGATGAAAAAGATAGGGAGCGACCGTGTCTTCCTCGATGTTACTCATCTACCCCGGCGCCGGGTCACCGCCCGCTTCCCCCATATCTATCGCTTCTGCCTGGTCAACGGCCTGGATATTACAAAGTCCCCCATACCGGTAGCGCCTGCCGCACACTACATGATGGGTGGTGTGAGGACGAATGCGTGGGGGGAGACCAACATTGCCGGGCTCTTCGCTACCGGTGAGACGGCATGCACCGGGGTGCACGGAGCCAACCGGCTGGCATCCAATTCACTCCTTGAGGTGGTGGTTTTTGCCAAGCGGATTATGCAGAGAGCAAAGGAAGGGGTTAGCGCCCCTCTCGGTGATGAGAGGGAACACTTTAGTCTGGGCGAACGAAAGAGGCGAAAGGTCTCAGGAAAGCTCCCTCCCCTCAGCCTGTTGGCGCTTCAGTCTCTCATGTGGGATAGGGTAGGGATCGTGCGCTCGGGCGAGGGTCTGACAGAGGCGGTATCCACTCTTGCCTCGTGGCAGCAGGCTGCGGACAAGCCTACCGACCGCTCCTCCTATGAGCTTTCAAACCTGATACTGGCAGGGCGGCTTATGTCGGAGGCGGCGCTATTTCGGGAGGAGAGCCGCGGCGCTCACTTCCGCTCCGACTTTCCACAGCCTTTGGATGCCTGGCTCAAGCACATCGTCTTCAGGAAGACAGCATAGTTTCTACACTATAGCTTCATATAAGAAGCAAAGCTTTTAGTATTGTCTCAGTATAGCTAACAAGGACCAGACGAAATGGTAATCCGTATATTATCCGCAAGGGTAATATTTATTAACTGGCTCTCCAGGATATTCTTTTTGGGGCTCCTGGCGTTGTTGGGGGCGGTTTATTTTTGCTCTTGCTCGAATTCTCCTGAATCTCCACTTCCCACAACTTCCAACGTTACCCCGGTCTATACATACAAGGTCGTCAATAATTATCCGCACGATCAAAATGCCTTCACGCAGGGGTTGGTTTTTGAAGATGGCGCTTTGTTTGAAGGGACAGGCCTTTATGGGCACTCCACGTTGCGTAGAGTAGAATTGGAAACTGGCGACATCCTGCAAATTCATGAGCTACCAGCTCAATTTTTTGGTGAGGGCATTACAATTTATGGGAGTAAGATCATTCAGTTGACCTGGAAATCTGGTATCGGGTTTATCTACGATAAAGACAGTTTTGAGTTACTGCGGGAGTTCGATTATCCGACTGAGGGCTGGGGCATTACGCATGATGGCGAACGATTAATCATGAGCGATGGTTCGTCAACACTGCATTTCCTGGAGCCTGAAACCTTGGAGGAAATCGGCCGAATTGAAATATATGACAACGATGGTCCCGTGACCGGGCTCAACGAGCTGGAATACGTTCAAGGTGAAATCTATGCTAATGTCTTGCAAACGGACCATATTGCGAGGATCGCACCCCAGACAGGCGAAGTGATTGGATGGGTGGACCTACAAGGACTTATTAATCCTGAAGAATATGCTAAGCCGATTGACGTTCTAAATGGCATTGCGTATGATGCAGAGAGTAATCGGTTGTTTGTGACCGGGAAGTTGTGGCCTAAACTCTTTGAGATTGAATTGTTTGCTCTATAAGATTAGCTGTTTTGCAGATAGATAAAGAGGAATAGCTTTGGTGGCGAAGATTCGAGAAGAGAACAGTGGCGCTCACTTTCAATCAGACTTCCCTGAACCTTTACCTAACTGATTAAGGCACATGGTCTTCATGAAAGCAGCTTAACGGGGGTAGGGGGTGAGTCTATAGTGAGGAAAGGCTGTGAGTACATCCAAGATTACAATATGCCTGGCACCTAGCAAAGTCGGGAAATGGTCAGGAGAAATTAGAGCGGAATGTTGATTGGAATTTGATTAAGGAGAGGATATGGGGGACAATATAAAACTGGCGGCACCCTGTGGCCTGTACTGCGGTGTTTGTGGTGTGCTTATTGCCCACAGGGATAACAACGTCAAGTTTAAAGAGAGATTAACAGGTGTTTATGGTGTAACTGCAGATGATATTAAATGTGAAGGATGTCTCTCCGATGAACTATTTGTATTCTGTCAGGCCTGTCCCATCAGATCCTGCACAATCGATAAAGGTATTGAAGGGTGCCATCAGTGCGCTGATTTCCCCTGCCAATTCATTGAGAATTTCCCTCTTCCCGTTGGAAAGAAGGTGATACTGCGTGCTATACCGACTTGGAGGGAACTTGGAACTGAGAGATGGATGGAGGAGGAGGAAAAACGCTATCACTGTCCTCACTGTGGTTATGCGGTGTTCCGGGGAGTAAAAAGATGCCGCAATTGCCAGAGTCCACTTGACCTTGATTGAGCTATTTAAACAGTGTGGGCCTATGGATGAAATTTTAGCTAGTTCGTGGAAAGCGGTCGAGCAGGTAATCGAAAATGCCTTGGCCGAGGACCTCGCTTCCAGCGATGTTACCACCGGGGCGCTTATTCCCCCTGACCTTGAGGGGAGATCCTCTATCTTGGTCAAAGACGATGGCGTGCTGGCAGGAATAGAAGTGGCTCAGGCAGTCTTTGGGCACGTTGACCCTGCGTTGCGGGTGGAGGTGCTGATAAAGGACGGCGCCAGAGTTCGAAGCGGGGATGTGGTAGCCACTATCGCAGGGAATGTGGCGAGCATATTGAAAGCAGAGCGCACCGCGCTAAACTTCCTCTGCCACTTGAGCGGCATCGCAACAGGGACGGCACGCTACGTCGCGGCGGTGAAGGGCTCGAAGGCTCAGATAACAGGGACCAGAAAGACTATCCCGGGGATGAGGGTGCTGGAGAAGTATGCGGTTCGCATGGGAGGGGGGCAGAGCCATCGCCAGCACCTGGGCGATTGGGTGCTCATAAAGGACAATCACCTGGCGGCGCTTGGCTCTTTGGGCCTGGGGCTGAAGGGGGCGATCGAGCGGGCGCGCCGGGGTTCAACGCTCAAGGTTGAGGTGGAGGTGGGTAGCGTTGGCGAGGCCGAAGAGGCGATGAGCGCCGGTGCCGACATTATCATGCTTGATAATATGGCGCTTGGGGAAATTAAGCAGGTGGTTAATCTTGCCCGTGGTCGCGCTCTCATCGAGGCATCCGGCGGTATCACCCTGGAGAATGTGCGTCAGGTTGCCGGGGCCGGAGTCGACCTTATCTCGGTGGGCGCCATCACCCACTCGGCAAAGGCATTGGACTTGAGCCTGGAGCTTGAGACCGGGCAGTGAATAGAAATGGCCTACGATACCATAATCTCCGATTGGAACGGGACAATAATAAGGGATCCGGACGAGAGAGCCATTCTGAAGACTATAGCAATAGACCTGTTTAAGGCCTCCATTCCCTTACACGTGGTTAGAGCGGCCCGCCTGCTAGCGGTCAGGGCGGAACTGGAGGACCTGTACCAGCAGGGACGTCAGGATAAAGAGTTTGATTTTGTAAGAGAGATGTTCGTGATATACAACTGGAGGATAATAAACGGGCTTCCCATCTCCTTCATCCACCGCTCGGTTGACCGGTACGCAGCCAGGAGGGAAACCCAGCACAAGCTCGACCGCAGGATTCTGAGGGCGATTCGGTCCTGGCACCAGCGGGGGAATACCTCCGGTATCCTCTCATCGGGCTACGGATACGGCATAGACCGCACCCTGGCTGTTGCCGGGTTCAGGGGCGACTTTGATTTCCGCATAGCCAATTCATTCAGGCAGGACGGAGGAAGGGCGATCGAGTTTCTGTTGAAAATTTACAAGAACAAACCGCAACTGCTGGTGAGAGCGCTTCGCCATAGAAACCTCGATGAGAAGAGAACCGTATATATCGGTGACAGCGAGGACGATGAGGGCTGTTTTGAGATCGCCGGTTATCCCATAGTGGCATTCTTCGCCACCGAAGAGCTGAAGCAGAGGTGCGCATCGCGGTATAAAGCTTTCATACCCGAGGATGAGAGGGACCTGGTAAATTACTTGAGGAAGCTGTAAAAAGTAGGGCTCAGCCATAACCCGTGGGGTAAAAGGCATCAGGCCTGATGCTCTATGATGGGTGAGGCGGGTGCCAGGCCATGTCTCTCCAGCAGATCAATATTTGACATAATATTTAGTGTGGCATCATCGGCAACTATCTTCCCCTCATCTAGGATGATGGTGCGCTCACAGAGAGCGGCGACCATCTCTAGATCGTGCGATGCCACTATCTTGGTCATGGGGAGCCCCTTAACAAGCTTGACAAGCTCCCACTTGGCGCGAGGGTCGAGGTTAGCAGTAGGCTCATCGATGACTAGGATCTCGGGTCTCATGGAGAGGATGGTGGCAATGGAGATACGCTTCTTCTCACCAATGCTCAGGTGGTGGGGGGAACGCTTCTCATAGCCATTCATCCCCACCCACTGAAGGGCCTTACTTACCCGTCCTCTTACCTCCTCCTCAGCATAGCCCATATTTATGGGGCCGAAGGCCACATCGTCGAAAACGGTGGGCATGAAGAGCTGGTCGTCGGGGTCCTGGAACACTAGCCCCACCTTGCTCCTCACCCACTTCAGGTTTTTGTCCTCCAGGGGTATGCCGAGAATCCTCACTGTCCCATCGCTCCTCATTATGCCGTTCAGGTGAAGCAGCAGGGTTGATTTCCCCGCGCCATTGGGCCCGATGAGCGCTACCGTCTCGTCAAGACCGACGGCGAGGTTAATACCATAAAGTGCCTGCTGCCCGTCAGGGTAGCTGTAGGATAGGTTTTCGATCTCTACCACCTTGTCCAAAGCATGCTCCTTAGATAAGAAGGGATAATCCGACCAGTGCGAGGCAAATGAGGAAGACGGCGGCGAAATACAGGTCTGCCATTCTGAAGTGCGGTGTGGAGAGCGTTCGCGTCTCACCATCGAAGCCGCGGGCGACCATTGCCCCGTAGACCCGTTCCCCTCGCTCATAACTACGAAGGAAAAGGGTGCCCACCATATTGCCGATAGTCTTGAGTCGCCAGGTGCGCTTGCCGCCGAAGTTACGGCTGTCCCTTGCCTGCTTCATCCGGATAACCTCGTCAACCAGGACGAAGATATAGCGATACATGAAGGACAGGATCATTACCATCACTTTTGGCAGGCGCAGTTGCTCCAGCCCGTTTAGCAGTTCGGAGAATTTCGTCGTTGAGGAGAGCAGGATCAGGCTCAGCATGGAGAGCCAGGCCTTGATAAGGACATTCCACAGGATGAGCAGGCCGCTACTTGATACCTGCCATATCCAGATGTTGTAGCTGCCGGATGGCTCACCTGACTTGAGGAAGGGGATGAAGATGGCGATGAAGAGCACGAAGGGCACGATGACCAGAGACCGCTTCAGGACATAGAGCGTGGGTATCCTGGAGAGGAGGACCAGGCCGGCTATGATGGCGAAATAAAGGGCAAAGGCCTGCCAGCCTGTTGGTGGCGTAAGCACTACCAACAGGATAAATGCAAAGGTGGTGATGACCTTGGTGCGGGGGTCCAGCCTGTGGATAAAGCTGTCAAGGTCGCTATAGCGGTCCAGAAAGCTGTGTTTCATGGCGATCCCCGTTGATTACTGTTCATATCTATTCTTCCTGCTGTTTCCTCAATCTCAGAAGTCGGGCGAGCCCGTAGACAGCGCCGAAGATAACAAGTGTGCCAATTATCCCCGCCAGAATGGTGGCCAGGGCTTCATTCTCTATACCGGGGAAGAGGTAATCGGCGATAATCTGGAACGGAGCCTCCTCGGCAAACCCGATAAACTCGTGATCCTCGGCAACCTTCTCCAGTCCATCGGGGGAGGTTGAGGCCAGCGGCGAGATGAAGGCTACCGCCAGGCAAATAACAAGAGCGATATACCACCATTTCACCCGCATTTTTCCTTACTATATCCTCTCCAGCGCCATCAGGTCGCTCCGGGTGGCCATTACCAGGCTGAGCACTGCCACTGTGATTAACCCCTCACCGACGCCAATGAGTACGTGCCAGCCGGCCATCGCCGGTAGTGCTGCCTGGATGGGCAATACGCCTGAGACCCAGAGCTCTATGGCGCAGGCGATAGAGGCCAGCAGCACCGAGCACCAGGCGGCGATGAAGCTGCCCAAGAGTTGACTCCGTCTACCCATTCCCGTGAGGCGGGTCGTGAAGCGGTAGAGGTAGTAGCCGGAGAAGGTGGCGATAATACCCATGTTAAGGACATTAGCCCCCAGGGCGAGCAGTCCCCCGTCCTGGAAGATGAGGCTCTGAGCGATGAGGACGCAGGCCATGATAAGCATTGCAGCCCAGGGGCCGAGGAGGATGGCTGCCAGGGCAGCGCCGATGAGATGCCCCGAGGTGCCGCCAATGATGGGGAAGTTGAGCATCTGAGCGGCGAATATGAAGGCGGCCATTATGCCCATTAGTGGCACATGCTTTTCATCCAGTTTTTTCCGTGCCTCCCTGAGCCCATAGCCGATACCGCCCGCCGATACTGCATAGGTGGTGGTCACGGTGGCAATGTTCAGAAAACCATCAGGGATGTGCACTCAAATCCCCCTTTGTCTTAGCGCACCTTGTTGTATTTGCAACTAGTTGCAATAGTTACCCAAAAAAATCACCCCCGGCACTTGGAGCAGCGCCCGAAGATGGCGAGATGGCTTATGTTGGCCCGGAACCGGTACTCCTTGAGCAGGGTGTGCCTCAAGGTCAGGAACGGGGATTCCGTGGTCTCTATTGTGGCGCCGCACTTCTCACAGATCAGGTGGTGGTGGTGACCCTTTTCGGCGGGATGATAGCGAAATCTACCGCTCCCCAGGTCGGTCTCGGTTACTAGGCCCATTTTCTTCAGCAGCTCCAGGTTGCGATAGATAGTGGAAATATTCACCTGGGGATATATGGCGCAGACATGGGCATGGATCTCTTCAGCACTTATGTGGTCATTACTCTGCTGGAGGGCGGCCAGGATGAGCTGGCGCTGTGGGGTCATTCGGTAGCCTTGCTCCCGAAGTGTCTCGCCCGTCTCTTTGGGCCGGTTCAATTCCTTCATCGTGTTGTATGGTAGCACAGTTCAGAAATAATTGCAATAGTTTGCAGGTGCAACTGGAGGCAATAAGTATCGGCTTTTTATGGGTTTTCTGGTGGTTGTTAATGCTCGGCGTGCTTCTCTTTGCTGTCGAGCATGATGGTTACCGGTCCGTCATTATGGATCTTAACCAGCATGTGCTGCTGAAACATGCCGCTCTCTACCCTAAGCCCGCTTGAGCGAAGATAGGAGAGGAACTTCTCGAAGAGTGCTTCTGCCTCCTGCGGCGGTGCCGCCTGGGTGAAGCTGGGGCGTCTCCCTTTCCGTGTATCGCTTAAAAGGGTGAACTGGCTTACCACCAGGAGCTCGCCCCGGATATCGATAGCGGAGAGGTTGAACCTGCCTTCACTATCGGAGAAGATGCGCAGGCTCACCGTTTTCTCCGCCAGGTACCGCGCATCCGGCTCGGTGTCCCCCCTGGATATTCCCAGGAATACCACCAGCCCCCCGCCGATCTTCCCCACCACCTCGCCGGCGACACTTACCGAGGCTTCGCTCACCCTTTGTAGTAGTGCTTTCAACTGACCTTAACGCTACTTTTATCCTCGGTCTTGCTCTCCGGGGGTTTCTTGGGTGTGGTATCCTCACCTTCCTTCTTTGCGGGTTCCTTGGCGTCAGGCTCCGCTTTTTCCCTGCCGGTAGAAGCTACCCGCCCCCGACCGTGGTCGGTGACATAAAAACCACTCCCCTTAAAGAGAATGGGCACGGCATGGAAGACGCGGTTCGCCTTGCCCTGGCAGTGGGGACATATACTCACTGCCTCTTCATCGAATCTCTGTCTTTGGTCGAAACGGGAGTGGCAGACACTGCATTCGTATTCGTAGATAGGCATCGGATATGTAGCACTAAAGATTCTAGCATTTCTAGCAAGCTAAAGCAAGCGTCTGTACTCGCTCGCCTTGAATTTCATGCTGGACATCGATATAATGTGATAGCTGGGAAAAGCGGGGTGTGGCGCAGTCCGGTTTAGCGCGCTTGCATGGGGTGCAAGAGGTCGGAGGTTCGAATCCTCTCACCCCGACCAGACATAGGGAATAAGTATTCTAGACCACTTGCACAGGGTAAAAGTTCAGATAAAAGGTAAAGCTAGTCTAGACCACTTGCACCAGGCGGGCTCCCCGAAATGAAAGGTGCAGACAGGGTTAAACACAAAGCAGCTACTGGAAGGCTTCAGGTACGAGTTAGAGGTCATCACTAGGCCCCGGACGGTCGAGTACTACTGCGGAGAGATCCGCCGCTTTCTGCGGTGGGCAGATAGCGCAGGCATCCCCTCGGACATCAATCGCATAACCAAGCATCACATCCAATCGTTCTTCCACCACCTCGCCGTCACCCATGACGGTAAGAGGTCAGGGAAAGGGCCCGAGCATTTTGAGCGTGTGCGCTGACATCTACTATGCCCTGAGTCGCGATATCGAGCGCCTGAACAAAGAGCGGATTGATATGAGGGAAAAGCCCCTTAGGAGGCCGAACTACTCAAGCTTCGCCAAGTATTTTCACTGTTTTATGCCAGCTTGGTGATGCGGTTATCTCGAAGCTGGCTGAACGGGTGAACCAGCACCTGACTTCTAATCAGATTGCCGCCATTTTTCAGGGTCACGCCATTCATAACGAAATCGAAAAGGAAATCCATGATTTGTTCAAATGAGTATTTTTTATCCACTGTCATTCGAAACGACATTATCTCAATAAGACCAACAGGGGCATAGGCGAGCAAATCCGGGTCTATATCTCTGGAAATACCCTGTTCGACCAATTGACTGGTATTATCGCGGATAAGAGGTTCAGTAAGCTTTAGTGATAGCCTGAAGTTTTGCAGGTCGCCACTGGTTTGCCATCAGCCGTTGTGCCCGATCAAGGCTATCTTAACATCAAGGTGGCCACCCACTTCCATCATTCTCACTAGGCATAAATACCTATCCATTGATCATGGGCATGCGACATTTCGGCAAGCAGAAACAGGTATTACGGCGGAAGTCAGTTGTATCATCAGGGTGTTATAGTGATAGTGAAAGAAAAAAGAGGCATGAAGCCTCAGGAAAGGAGGGACTGAGATGGAATGGCAAATTATAGTGGCTCTGGTGGTGGTGGCACCTCTCATCCTCTTCCCGGTAGTCTTTATATGGTACCTG